>JAIXYA010000033.1 GCA_027490485.1 Comamonadaceae bacterium | reverse complement strand
TGAACATGAAAAAGCCCAGAGTCACAAAGCCCATGTGGGCCACAGAGGAATAGGCCACCAGCTTTTTCATGTCTTGCTGAACCATGGCTACCAAACCCACATACACCACCGCGATGACCGACAAAGCGATGAGCAGCCAAGCCCATTCATGCGCGGCGTCTGGGGTGATGGGCAATGAAAAACGCAAGAAGCCATAAGCACCCAACTTCAACATGATGGCTGCCAAGACAGCTGATCCACCCGTAGGCGCTTCAACGTGAACATCAGGCAACCATGTGTGTACAGGCCACATCGGAACCTTGACCGCAAAAGCCGCAAAAAAAGCAAAGAAGAGCAGCGTTTGGGCTTTCGATGACAAGGGCAAGGCTTTCCAGACGGCGAGATCGAAACTGCCACCCGATTGGATGTAGAGGTAAATCAAAGCCACCAACATCAACAAGGAACCCATCAAGGTGTAGAGGAAGAACTTGAAGGCAGCATAAATTTTGTTAGGTCCACCCCAAATACCAATGATGAGGTACATGGGAATCAGGGTGGCTTCAAAGAACACATAAAACAACATGCCATCAAGAGCGCAAAACACGCCGATCATGACGCCGCTCAGAACCAAGAATGCGCCCATGTATTGATGCACACGCTCTGTGATGACTTCCCACGCAGAGATGACCACCACCAAGGTGATGAAAGAGGTCAACAACACAAGCCAAAGCGATATGCCGTCAACGCCTAAGTGGTAGGCCATGTTGAAGCGCAAAACCCAAGGGGTGTTTTCAACAAACTGCATCGAGGCGCTGCTGCTGTCGAAGTCGGTATACAAAGGAACGCACAGAAAAAAACTCAAAAGCGCTGAAAACAAGGCAGCCCAACGCACCAAGCCTGCATGATCATCCCGACCTAAGGCAAAAATCAGGACGCCCAAGACGATGGGTGTCCAAATGACCAGACTCAATATCCCCATGGGAGGTCTCTTTTTATAGTGTAGATTTTCATATCCATCAGATCAGGGGTTTAACCAAACAAACCAAGTGATGAGGCCAAACATGCCCAAAATCATCCACAAGGCGTAGTGGTACAGAAAACCTGTTTGCAGTTGGCGACTCAAGCGAGAAACAAAGGCCACCACTTTCCAAGAGCCGTTAACCAGCAAGCCGTCAATCAAGCCTTGGTCACCTCGCTTCCACAACACCGAGGCCAATGCACGAGAGCCACGGGCAAGCACCTTTTCATTGAAGTCGTCCAAATAGTATTTGTTGACCAACAAAGTGTGTAGTGGCGCAAAGGTGCGAAGAATGGCTGCAGGCAGTGCAGGATTAACCATGTACATGTAATAAGACAGAGTTAAACCGCTCATCGCCATCAGCAAAGGCACAGAAGACAAGGCATGTAGGGCCATGGCCCATGCACCATGGAAATCCTTCTGAAACTCACGCATCGCAGGGTGCAGATCGGCATTAACGTAGATGGCACCCTTGAAGAAGTCGCCAAACAGCATAGGCTCAATCGTGAAGTAGCCAATCAACACCGAGGGGATGGCCAGTAACACCAAGGGCAGTGTGACCACCCAAGGCGATTCATGCGGGGCATGGTGACTGTGGTGACCATGGTGTGCTTCAGGGTTCTGGTCAAACCGTTCTTTGCCGTGAAAGACCAAAAAATACATTCGAAACGAATAGAAGGCAGTAATGAACACACCCGCCATAACAGCAAAAAAAGCCCAGCCAGACGCGGGTAGGTTGCTGCGCGCAACCGCCTCAATGATGCTGTCCTTGGAATAAAAACCTGAGAAAAGCGGGGTACCAATCAGCGCCAAAGAGCCCAGCAAAGAGGTGATCCAGGTGATGGGCATGTATTTGCGAACACCGCCCATGTAGCGAATGTCTTGGTTATGGTGCATGCCTATGATGACCGAGCCCGCAGCCAAAAACAGCAGAGCTTTGAAGAAAGCATGCGTCATCAGATGGAATACAGCCACCGAGTAAGCGGAAGCGCCCAAGGCCACCGTCATATAGCCCAGTTGCGACAAGGTGGAGTAAGCCACCACCCGCTTGATATCGTTTTGCACAATACCTAAAAATCCCATGAACAAGGCAGTGATGGAACCCACCACCATGATGAGGTTCAAAGCGGTATCAGACAACTCGAACAAAGGTGACATGCGTGCCACCATGAAAATACCTGCCGTCACCATGGTGGCCGCGTGAATCAAGGCTGAAATCGGCGTGGGACCTTCCATGGAGTCTGGCAACCAGACATGCAAAGGGAACTGTGCAGACTTGCCCATGGCGCCAATGAACAAGCAAATACAAATGACGGTCACCAACATCCAAGAAGTGCCAGGCAAGGTGAGTGCCCCTAAGTCAGTAGTTTTGGCAAACACCTCGGTGTAATTCAAGCTGCCAGCATAAGCAGCAATCAAACCAATACCCAAGATGAACCCAAAGTCACCCACGCGGTTGACCAAGAATGCCTTCATGTTGGCAAATACGGCACTGGGCTTGTTCAACCAAAACCCAATCAACAGATAAGAAACCAAGCCGACCGCTTCCCAACCAAAAAAGAGTTGCAGCAAGTTGTTGCTCATCACCAGCATCAACATGGCGAATGTGAACAAGAAAAAAAAAAAGAAAAAGCGGTTGTAGCCCTCGTCTTCTTCCATGTAGCCGATGGTGTAGATATGCACCATCAACGAAACAAAGGTGACCACGCACATCATCATGGCGCTCAAGCCATCCCCCAAGAACCCCACTTCCATTTTCAAGCCGCCAACGAT
>JAIXYA010000243.1 GCA_027490485.1 Comamonadaceae bacterium | reverse complement strand
GGTGGTGGCAAGGCTGATCGACGGCTTTGGTCTTGAAGGCATGTTGCAGGCTGCCATGCACTACCGCTGGAGTTACCGCGATGAGCAGGAACTTTTCTTGCAGACCGAGTTTGGCCGTGGACTGTATGCAGGCGCAGACCGCGAGGCCCGGCGTAACGCTGGAAAACGAGTCATGGATTTTTTCAGCTCCAGTTTGCCAGCGCTGGGAATCACCCCTGCAACTGCGCCTGCCATAGAGACTGCTTATGAAGAATGGCTGGAAGCTCTTGACGTTCACTTTCAAAGCTACCCCTATGTGATGGGATGGCGAGTGAGCATTGCCGACTTGGGTCTTATTGCACCCATGTATGCACACCTTGGACGCGACCCGTACCCCACTGCATTGATGAAGAAGCGAGCGCCCAATGTTGCGCGATGGGTCGAGCGTATGCAACTGCCCAACACCCCAGATGGCGAATATGCGCTCCACGATGCCGATTGGTTACCCGATGACGCCTTACCTGCCAGTTTGGAACCTGTGCTGGCTTTGGTATTCAAGGACTGGGGGCCACAGTTAGTTGCAGACATCGCTAGCTACCAGCAATGGCTGCTTGCACACCCTGAAATTCAAGCGGGACACCTGATCAATGTCAACGATAAACACATGGTGCATCCCACCTTGGGCATGGTGAGCTATGCATGGCGAGGTGTTCAGGTGCAACGAGCCAGCGCAGTGCATGGCTTGTGGTTGTTTCAAACAGCACAAAACGCTGCGAACGCTTTGTCGGGGGACGCTGAACAAAAACTCGCCGCATGGGTCGAGCGTACAGGGGGGCAGGCAGTGATGGACTTGCGCCTGCCACGTGCTTTGGAGCGGCAAAACAACTTAATGGTTCTAAAGTAACAGGAGAAACACCCTATGAGCAGCTCATCCGACATGCTGGCCCTGCAAAGGCTTTACCACTGGGAGAAGACTGCCCCCCACCGCATTTGCTTCACGCAGCCGGTAGGGCAGGGCGTGGTCAAGACATTCACGTGGGCTGAAGTCGCGCATGAAGTGCGTTGCATGGCAAGTTATCTGCTGTCGCTGGGCTATGCGCCTGGCAGTCGCATAGCCATTTGGGGAAAAAACACCGCGCACTGGATCATGGCCGATTGGGCTATCTGGATGGCTGGCCATGTTTCTGTACCCTTGTACCCCACCTTGGCTGTTAAGACGGTAAGGCAAATTTTGGAGCACAGCGGCGCATCCCTTCTGTTTGTTGGCAAGCTTGATGACGCGGATGCGATGTGGGCGGGGGTTCCAGATCATTTGCCTTGCATCAACTTGCCCTTGAGCCCTCAGTGGCCTGGTGTGCAATGGTCTGACATTGTGGGTAAGCAAGCCCCACTGCAAGGCCAAGTTGTGCGACCTGCAGAAGACCTGTGTACGGTGATGTACACCTCGGGTACCACAGGTAACCCCAAGGGCGTGATGCACAGTTTTGGTACTTTCCAATCCATGATTGAACAGGGCTTAAAGCGTATTCCTTTGGATGAGAACGACAGGATGCTTTCCTATTTGCCCTTGTCGCATATTGCAGAGCGGGGCTTGGTTGAGCACATGTTGTTGGCCACGGGCATGCATGTTTTTTTTGCGGAATCCCAAGAGACATTTGCAAAGGATTTACAACGTGCTAGGCCCACTTTTTTCTTTTCAGTACCTAGGTTGTGGCTCAAATTTCGCGAAGGTGTACATAGCAAGATGCCAGCGAAAAAACTGGCGATGCTGCTCAAAATCCCACTTCTTAATCGTTTGGTGCAGAAAAAAATATTGACGGCTTTGGGACTGGACCAATGCCGCGTCGCGGCAGGTGGTGCTGCACCCATGCCGCCAGAATTGTTGCGCTGGTATAGCGCACTGGGTTTGAACCTGATCGAGTTGTATGGCATGACCGAGAACGGCGCGACCCATTCGACTGATGTGAAGCATCCTTTACCCGGCAGCGTAGGTCAAGCGCTGACTGGGGTGAAATGCCGGCTTGACCCTGACACCAGCGAAGTGCAGGTTCAGTCCTCGGGACTGATGCTGGGGTATTTTCTGGAACCCGAACTGACAGCCCAAGCGTACACCTCAGATGGCTGGTTACATACTGGAGACAAGGGCACGCTGGATGCGCAGGGTAACCTCAAACTCACGGGGCGAGTAAAAGATTTGTTCAAAACCAGCAAGGGTAAATATGTTTCACCTGCGGCGATTGAGGCCTTGCTGGCAGTGATGCCTGGCGTGGAAGCTTGTTGTGTGGTGGGCGCGAATATGAATCAGCCTTTGGCCATACTGGCGCTTACACCTGACTTGGTCAAACAGGCCAATCAACCGCAAGCGCGTCAGCAGCTGCAAGACTTCTTTGCACAAGAGTTGGTGAGTCTGAATCAACAGCTGGATCCGCATGAACGACTGTCCTGTTTGGTGCTGGACCCAACACCATGGACCGTCGCTTCAGGCTTCATCACGCCCACGCTCAAAGTCAAGCGCAACCAGATTGAAGATGCTTATGGCGCTTTTTTTGAGGCGTGGACAGCACAAGGCAAAGCCGTTATCTGGGTCAAAGCGTTCTAAAATTAAAAAAATAAAGGAAACAAAGATGGAATTTACAGAGCTCATCAAAGAGCGTAAAAGTATTCGTGGCTACCAGCAAAAACCTGTTTCCCGAGAAGTGATAGCTGAAATCATCGAGGTAGCCAAGTGGGCTCCGTCGTCGATGAACACCCAGCCTTGGTATGTGCATGTGGTGACGGGCGAGCCATTGGACCGCATACGTAAAGGCAACTCAGAGAACATGATGAACGGCGTGCCGCCCAAGCGTGACTTCCCCATGAAAGAAGAGTACGAGGGGATTCATCGCAGACGTCAGGTTGATATTGCTATTCAGTTGTTTGAAGCCATGGGTATTGAGCGAGACGATAAGGTGCGACGCACAGACTGGGTGATGCGGGGGTTCAGGCAGTTTGATGCACCTGTGTCTCTGGTCTTGACCTATGACAAATATTTGGAACCTGCAGCCATCAGTCAATTTGATTTAGGGGCTTTGTCTCACGCGATAGTGCTGGCGGCGTGGGAGCGAGGCCTGGGTTGCGTCATCAACGGTCAGGGCATCATGCAATCCAAGGTGGTGCGTGAGCATGCAGCGATTCCAGATGATCAAAACATCATGATTTGCATTGCCATGGGCTACCCCGATGAAAGCTTCGTGGCCAACACCGTCAAGTCGGTACGCGAAGACAGTGAAAAATTTGTGCGTTATGTGGGGTTTTGACTCTAAGCAAACAAACGTTCAATCAGCCAAAACAAGGCGATCAGGAAAACCGTCACTGAAATCCACCGTGTCAGCCATGCCTTGGACTGGTCATTGCGCGCCAACAGGACGATCGGAATACCCACTGCCAGAACCGCAGCGATTTGTCCCAGCTCAACCCCAATATTGAAAGCCAGCAAAGCTTCAATGAAATACAACTGTGAAAGCCCCAACTCTCGCAAGCCGTTGGCAAAGCCCATGCCATGAATCAGACCAAATACAAGTGCCAGTTTCCAATGACTGAACACGATGCGTTTTTGCAAATTCAAGGCGGCCGACAGCATGATTGACAAAGCGATCGCTGATTCGATCCATTGCGATGGTAGGGTGATCCAGTCCATGACCGAGGCCAGCAAAGTGACTGAGTGCGCCAGTGTGAATGCAGTGATCACCTTGAGTGCAAACAATCCCGCGGCACGGGTGCCAACACTGTTTGTGTCTGATCCCCGCTGCAGCAGCATCAAGCCTGGCAAAAGCAAGGTGAAAAGAAACAGCAGATGGTCAGGGCCACCCCAAATATGCATGGCACCTTCTTGTGCGAATAAGCCCATGGTGGCCAAGCGCTTGGACTCGCCCAAGGCAAACCGCTGGGTCTCCTTGCTGGAATCAAAGACCGACGAAATTTCTTCTTGTCCTAGCTGCAGCTTGAAAAAGGCCCGTCCCAGCTTGTCGTTTTGGTTGAAAAAACCATACCGCACCACCACAAATCGGACCGGGGCTGGGATGCTTTGGCCGCTGAAACGTTGCCGCACATACAGCCCATCGTTGTGCAGCACCACTGACTGGTCGATGAAGTCCAAGCTTTGTGCTTGCTCATTCACCTCAACCACCAGCGACGCCTGAATGACCTGGGTAATAGAGGCTTGCTTGGCCTGCAGTTGCTCGGGTGTGGGGGGGGGAGTAGCCGGTTGTATGCTGGCTTGCGCGGTGTTTTGCAACAAATTGTCCAAGTCTCGGACAATGAAATCGATGTCTATGCGTAGTTGGCCATTTACCTCGGTCACGTAGAGATAGCTATTGCCTGTTTGGTGTGCTGATAATGGCGCTGAAAAGAAGAGCAACATCACCAACAGAGCAGTACTTGCTTGTTTGAGCCAGGAGTTCATCATTTAAAAAGGGTGGTGTTTTTAAAAGTTGCCCAAAGCTTCAAGCGTCAGAGGCTTGAGGCTTTGCGGATACTGGCTGCGCAATTGGGTTAGCAATTGCTTGAATTTTTTCTGCCCATCAGCAGGTGAAAGCAATTGTTGATCAATGGCTTGCAATGTGTGAATGGCTTGAATGAACTGCACCTCTTCTTGGTTGACGATAGAGTCCTTGGATTTGAGCAAGGTGTCGCCTATCTGAAGCAGCTTGGTGAGTTCTTCGCGGCTTTGTGACAAGGGTTTGAGCGGGTTGTCTGTGAAGCTGTCGTAAAACTGGTTTTTGAACAAACGGTAGGCTGCAAGCGTTGCATACCCAGCCTTGGGATGAAGCGACAAAGCACTGCGGTAATGATCTAAGGGTGACAAGTACAAACCGATCTGCTTGGATTTGTGCAGAGTGAACCCTCCGCGGGTCAGCTCGGTCAGCAGCACGGCTGACTCCAGCCCATTGACTGAACCATGACTTTGAATGTCTTCATTGAATAAATCACGAATCTCGTCCAAAGTGGTTGCTATCGTGAAGTACGCCTTGGCTTTGTCGACAACCGAAGTCGTGGAAGCCAGTACTTGCTGGCTTTGCTGCAATGTCAACATGAAGCGCTGACGCGTTTCGGTGGTGATCGAGTCGTGCGCCCAGCCGCTCAAGCTGCAGATACACCCCAGCAACCAAGCGCAGGCACGCAGACGGACCTGGAAATTCATGATTCTGCAGGGGCGGGTGGTGGTTCCAGCTTGTCGCCACGGTAAGAAGCCAGCGCACCAGGATGCAGTGCCATGCCAAAACGGGCGGAGGCAGGCTTGAGCAACTTGAGGCTGTCGGCAGATTCCATCAAGGCCGTGGTGAGCAAATAGGCATGGTAGAGCGGCAAATCTGGACGACTGACCAGCAGGTGTTGACCATCATCCACCAAGATTTCAAGCTGCATGGGTGCAAACTCGGCAAAGGGTGCGGCGCCAGAAAACATCTGCTGCGCATGGGCATAGGACAGCACAGCGACCTTGACCTGGTTGGTCTTGAGCAAACTGGCAGTGCGAGTCATTTTGTGGGCGCGGCTCACCATGGCGCGGCTCAGAGGCAGGTTCTCCCGCAACACCGCCACCCAGGCTTCCCCGGTGATGTCACCGGCCTCATCTTCCAGCGAGGTCATGATTTGCAAATTGCGCTTGCGAAAAACATTCCAAAAGCGGTAGGGGGTATGTGCCATGGCGATCGTGACGGGCAGCCAAGTCAGGACCGAGGCCAGGCTCAAGCGAGCCAAAAAAGAACGTCTTTGCATGTTTGATTTCCCAAAAAAAAGAGCGAGGGAATCTCGCTCTTTTTGTACAGCTTAGAAAGTTTATTTCTTATCGAAGATTTCCATCGGGCAGATGGTGGTCACGGCGTAGTTGGGCACATCGACCACGTTGCTGATGCGCAGATCGCAGGCTACGCTGGCAATCACCAGTGCTTGCTCTTTGCTCAAGCCTTTGGTGGCCATCAACCAGTCGATCATGGCGATCATGGAGTTACGTGCAGCCAAGGTCAAATCGTTGGACAGGTTGGTCAGCGGTTTGATTTTTTCGCTGTCAAGGTAAGCCCACTGGGGTGGTACTTCACCCGCTTTTTTCAAGGGATAACCGACCACAGCGTGGAAGCTGTCTGGCTCCAATTTCTTGATTTGTGAGCCTCCTTCAAACATGGGTTGTTTGACCAAAGAGGCCATGCCCTTGCGGATTTCGGTGGAAACAGTCACAACTGCACCCATTTCAATGGCGGTACCTGCCACTTCACCATCGCCTTGTGCGTAGTGCACGTCACCAATGAAGAAGCCGCAACCGTCGATGTAGCAGGGCAATAACAAGGTCGTGCCTTCAACCATTTGCTTGACGTCCATGTTGCCGCCGTTTTCACGGGGAGGCACGGTGCGCAAGCACTTGTCTTTATGGCTGCCATTGGGGCCGCAGATTTCTGCAGGACGGGCACTGATAGGTTGAGGCGGCAGAGCCACGCCACCAGCAGCACCCAGTTGGCTTTCGCGGGCCAACCATTTGTCAACTTCTTCTTCGCCAGGCATCACACCGACGGATCCCATAAAGCCATTCATGGGAATGCGAACGCCAGGCAACTGGGCTGAAACAGCTTCGTAACGGTTCAACTTCCAGTTGGCGACATAAGGATCTGGAAACATGTCTGGCAAAAAGCCAAAGCCAGGAATCAGAGTGGTATAGCCGTATTCGTTGGGGTTGATGTCGATCAATTTGATGGCCAGTACATCGCCGCGCTTGGCGCCTTCGATGTAGATGGGCCCCGTCATCGGGTGGATCAAATTGGTGTCAATGGCTGTGACATCTTTATTCTTGGAATTGATATTAAGTTTGGCATCCAAGGCGTCCCGTGTGTGGACAACGATCAAGTCACCGGGTTTGGCACGCGCAACGGGTTTGATGGCGGGATGGTAACGATTGAAACAGTTAGGGTCATTTTCACAATGTTCCCCTTTTTTCTTCACTTCAACGATGGTTTGTGTCTTGACATCGGTGGTGTCAGCAAAAGCATTGCCCATTAGCAATCCGAAAACCAACCATCCCAATGCGGGTTTTTTGTAAAACATGGTGATCCTTTTTGAGGTTTGTAGGTATTGTTGTTAACTATGTAACTCTTGGATGATCTTTGATTTTTTTTGAATAATTTAACTTTGTCAATTTAAATCCAATGAAAATCGAAGGACATTATAAAAAAATGCTTAAAAATCAAAGGAATCTGTCGAGCAGTTTTCGACTCGCCGCATCCAGCGACGGTAGATCACGTATCAAAAACTGAACGCCGTGGGCATCCGCCACGATCAAGGTCTGGGCGCTGACGCGGCGAATATCTTCTTCGCCTTTCAAGGTGAAGTCACATTTGCCGCGGCTGGTTTGTACCGTCCACACCGATGGCGTGGCAAATGAGCTGACCCGCTCTACGCTCAAAATTTCAGGCATGAACTCACGTGCTTGCAAGGCGCTCACCACTGCTTCACGTACTGTTTCGTTTAACGCATCTACATGCTCTATCCAGCACAACTCGTGGCCTTCATGGTCAATCACCGAGATCGCCTCATCAGGCGCACGAATAGGAAAAGCCCGGACTACCGTCACACTGTCGTGAACTGAACCATCTGCGAGAGTGGCTTGCCACAGTCCGCGTTGGTCTTTGATCAAGTGGGTGAGTAGGCTCATGTGCGTACCTCGCGGGTGTCGCTGACAGAAACCAGTCCTTGTTCGGCTTCTGCGCGTCTGGCTTGGGCTTCGTAGAGGCGCCAATAAGCCCCTTGCCTGTCAAGCAATTCCTGATGTTGCCCTTGCTCCACCAACTGACCATGCTCCATCACCACCAATCGATCGGCACGACGCAAAGTAGAGAGTCTGTGGGCAATGGCAATGGTGGTCCTGCCACGCACCAAGTTGTCCAAGGCTTTTTGAATTTCTTGCTCAGTTTCGGTGTCCACCGAGGAGGTGGCTTCATCCATGATGAGGATGCGCGGGTCAATCAACAGCGCTCTGGCGATTGATATGCGTTGGCGTTCACCACCCGACAAAGCTTGACCGCGTTCGCCCACCAAAGAGTCATAGCCTTGCGGGAGGCGCAAGATGAACTCATGCGCATGTGCAGCCCGAGCTGCGGCCACAATTTCGCTGCGACTGGCTTGAGGCTTTCCATAAGCGATGTTGTCGGCAATCGTGCCAAAGAACAAAAAAGGTTCTTGCAAGACCAAGCCAATGTGCTGTCGGTAGTCGCTGACGCGCAAGTCTCGAATGTCTGTGCCGTCTATGCGAATCGCACCTTCGCTGACGTCGTAGAAGCGGCAAATCAAATTGACCATGGTACTTTTGCCCGAGCCGCTTTGTCCAACCAAGCCAATCATTTCCCCAGGGGCAATATCCAAGCTCAAACCACGAATCACAGCGCGGTTGCCATAGCGAAACCCGATGTCATCAATTTGGATACGCCCTTCAATTTTGGGCATGGGTTGGGGATTGACAGGTTCGGGGACGCTGGAGACGTGGTCCAAAATTTCAAAAATACGCTTGGTACCGGCGATGGCTTTTTGGGTGTGCGACACAATGCGACTCATGGAGTCTAAACGCGCATAAAAACGGCTGCTGTAGGCCAAAAAAGCAGTCAACACACCTACTGTTACGTGATGGTTGGCTACTTGCCAAATGCCAAACGCCCATACGACCAACAAACCTATTTCAGTTACCAAGGTCACTGTTGGCGAAAATAGCGACCACAAAAAATTCACTTTGTCATTGACCGCCAAATTGTGTTTATTGGCTGAGCGAAAACGTGAAGCTTCACGTTTTTCTTGTGCAAATGCTTTGACCACACGAATACCAGGAATGGTGTCAGCCAAAACGTTGGTCAACTCCGACCACACGCGGTCAATTTTTTCAAATCCATTGCGCAGTCTGTCGCGCACATTTTGAATCAGCCAGCCAATAAACGGCAGAGGCAGCAAGGTGGCGCAGGCCAACCAAGGATCAATGCTGAACAAAATGACTGCAGTCATCAAAATCATCAGCACGTCGGTGGCGAAATCTAAAAAATGCACAGACAGAAAGATGCATAAACGGTCGGTCTCGCTGCCTATGCGGGTCATCAAGTCACCGGTTCTTCGTCCGCCGAAATACTCCAAAGACAGTCGCAACAGGTGTTCATAGGCGGTGGACCGCAGATCTGCACCAATGCGCTCAGACGCCAGGGCCAGCACATAGGTTTTGTACCAACCAAGTCCCCATGCAACAAGCGACGCGCCCAGCAAACCGGACAAGTACAGCGTGACCAATTCAATATCGATTTGCTGCCCATTTTGAAAAGGAATCAGCACATCGTCCATCAAGGGCATGGTCAAGTAGGGTGGGACCAAGGTGGCGGCAGTAGACGCCAAGGTCAAAACAAAACCCAAGAACAACTGCCCTTTGTAGGGTTCGGCAAAGCGCCATAAGCGCAGCAAGCCCCAGTTACCTTGTAAGGGCGCATGCTCGCCTTCATGCAAAACATCTGCTTGTTGGGGCGTGATGGTTTCGTGTTCTACAGAGGTTGGTTGGTTCAACCGGGCAGCGAATGCTTCGGCGAAAACCTGTGCTTGCTCATTGCGCCCCAGCGTGAAACGCCACGTCCCCAAGCTGTGGGTGAGGCTTTGAAGCTCTAAAGTGCCCACGCCTGCATAGTCCTTCAAAGACAGTTGCAAGTCCGGCGTCAGCGGCCATTCACGCACCCGCCATTGGGATTGCTCGTCGTGTTC
Source organism: Comamonadaceae bacterium (assembly GCA_027490485.1). Lineage (GTDB taxonomy): Bacteria > Pseudomonadota > Gammaproteobacteria > Burkholderiales > Burkholderiaceae_C > Limnohabitans. Next base: position 4,398 of record JAIXYA010000243.1, on the reverse strand, counting down.
GAGGGCAAAAAGCCGGTCAGCACAGAGCAGAAGCAAGGACTTTGCGAAATATAATCGGGCATCGAGGTCAACCTCTAACCACCCCAGCACGTTGGTGAGTGCGGGAATCTTTTCTTGCACCCTAGCCCGCCAATCCTCTGACAAGCCATGCACTCCCCGCTGAAATCTGTAGTCGGTCATCCGATTTTCTATAAATAAACGCTAAATAATTACAAGGTCTCGATTATGACATTTGACGATATTCAAATTCTTCAACAGCGTTTTTTGCGAGGCCCCAATTTTTGGACTTACCGCTCAGCCGTTGAAGCTTGGTTGGATATTGGTGAGTTAGAAAAATTCCCCTCTAACACCATCCCTGGTTTTGTCGATAGATTGATTGAATGGTTACCCAGTCTGCAGCAGCACCATTGCAGTGTGGGCGAGGTGGGTGGTTTCGTTTGGCGTCTGCGGGACGGTACATGGCCTGCGCACATCATTGAACATGTGGCCATCGAGTTGCAAACTTTGGCGGGTATGCAGGTGAGTTTTGGCAAGGCCAGAGAAACCAGCACCAGTGGCGTTTACAAAGTGGTTTTCAGGGCGCGCCAAGAAGAAATCGGTTTAGAAAGTCTGGTGGACGCCCGCAATTTGGTCATGGCAGCCATTAACAACAAACCTTTTGACGCCAAGGCCACGGTTAAAAAACTCAAAGACATGGTAGACCGCTTGTGTTTGGGGCCCAGCACGGCTTGCATCGTGGATGCTGCTACTGAGCGACGCATTCCTTCTATCCGTCTCACCTCTGGCAACTTGGTGCAACTGGGTTATGGCTCGCGTCAGCGGCGTATATGGACCGCTGAGACAGACAAAACCAGTGCCATTGCAGAACATATTTCCAGCGACAAAGACCTCACCAAGCGTTTGCTCACGCAGTGCGGCGTACCTGTGCCCAAAGGCCGTACTGTGACCACAGCAGAGGAGGCTTGGTCTGTGGCGCAAGACATCGGCTTGCCCGTTGTGCTTAAACCGATTGACGCCAACCATGGCCGTGGTGTGTCTCTCGATTTGAAAACCCAAGCCGAAGTCCATGCTGCTTTTGATATTGCTTTGCGTGAAGAAGAAAACAACGAAGTCATCGTTGAACAATTCATTGTGGGGGAAGAGCATCGCTTGTTGGTGGTCGGAAACAAGGTCGTGGCAGCTTCACGAGGCGAAACCGTGCAAGTTGTCGGTGACGGTATTTCGACTGTGGAACAACTCATCGACTCTCAAGTCAATACCGACCCACGCCGTGGCTTGGAAGAAGAATTTCCTCTAGAGAAAATCATTTTGTCTGAGCAGGGCAATATTGTTTTGGAAATCCAAAAACAAGGCTTCGAAGTGCAAAGCGTGCCTGACAAGGGCAAGGTCATCATTGTTCAGCGTACCGGCAACATGGCCAACGATGTCACCGATGATGTTCATCCCCAAGTGGCCGACATGGCCATTCTTGCCGCCAAAGTGGTGGGCTTAGATATTGCTGGCATCGATTTGGTCACGCCTGATGTGTCTCGGCCTTTGCTAGAGGTTCATGGCGCTGTGGTCGAGGTCAATGCAGGGCCTGGTCTGCTGATGCATTTGAAGCCTGTGGTTGGAAAGCCTAGGCCCGTGGGGCAAGCCATTGTGGACCAGTTGTTTGAGTCCTCAGACTCAGGACGCATCCCCATTGTGGGCGTGATGGGCAGTCACCAAGCCACCGAGCTCTCCAAAATCATTGCTTGGTTATTTGAACTCAGTGGCAAGCACACGGGCTTGGCTTGTGCGGATGGCTTGTACCTTGATCAGCGACGTGTTGTCAGCAAAGATGCCCGTTCCTTTGAGCTTGGACAGCGTTTGCTGATCAACCGCGTTTTGGATGCGGCTGTTTTTGAAAGTTCAGGAATGCAATTGATGGATGAAGGCTTGGCCTACGACCGGTGTTTGGTGGGCGTCGTTACAGGGGTGCCTGAACCTGTTGGACTTGAGGTTCACGATATTCGAACACCCGAGCAAATGCGAAATGTCATGCGCAACCAAGTCGATGTCGTTTTGCCTGAAGGTGTGGCGGTACTCAATGCCTGTGATGAAGTGGCTGTGTCTTTTGAAGAGCTCAGCGATGGCGATGTTTTTTTCTACAGCCATGAAGACAACCATCCCGTCATTGCAGCTGCGCGTGAAAAATCGCAGCGCGTGGTGTTCTACCGTGACCAGCAAATTTTCTTTGCCCATGGCGCCAAAGAAGTCAGCATGTTGCGAACCGATGCCGAGCCCATACAGCTGCTGATGCAACAAGGAGGTATCAGTTTGTCCACCTTGTGTGCAGCTGTCGCGGTTGCCCAGACTTTAGATATACCCACCGATCTCATCAGGGCTAGCTTGAAAAGTTTTTCGCAAAAAAATGCTAACCAACCCGTGTCAATCAAGGGGAGTAGCCAGTGATAGAAGTCACACGAACGCGGGCCCTGCGTGGCCCCAACCTCTGGTCTAAACACACCTCTGTAGAAGCGTTGGTGCAATGCGATACCCAGCACAGCATCGATTTGCGGATCAGCGTGCCTGATTTTTCTAAGCGATTAAGGCATTTATTTCCTTCCATCTACAGCATTTACAACAGCACATCCGAGTCTGTCTATACCTTTGCCCATGCTTTAGAAGAAGCCACGCTTTCATTGCAAATTGAAGCGGGTTGCCCTGTTACCTTTAGCCGCACCACCGCCACACCCAATGAAGGTTTGTATCAAGTGGTGGTGCAGTACACGGTAGAGCAGGTGGGTCGCTTGGCCATTGGTCACGCCCAAGAGTTGTTACAAGCTGCATTGAGTAACACCGATTTTCCCCTCGCCAAAGTCATTGCACAGTTGCGCGAAGTGGATGAAGACCTGCGCCTAGGTCCATCGACCGCGTCGATTGTCAATGCGGGACTGAACCGAAATATTCCTTACATCCGTTTGACCGAAGGCAGCTTGGTGCAACTCGGGTGGGGCAGCAAACAGCGGCGCATACAAGCTGCCGAAACCGACGCCAGCAGCGCCATAGCCGAATCCATCGCGCAAGACAAAGAGCTGACGAAAAAACTTTTCCGCATGGCGGGCTTGCCTGTGCCCGAAGGCCGCCCTGTCAAAAATGTGGATGACGCTTGGGCAGTGGCCCAAGAAATTGGTCTACCCGTGGTGGTCAAGCCGCAAGACGGTAACCAAGGCAAGGGCGTTGCTGTCAATGTCAAAACCCGCGAAGAGTTGGATGCTGCTTACAAAATTGCTTTGCGTTACCGAGAAGACATCATGGTAGAGCGGTATTTACCCGGCAGCGATTACCGTTTGCTGGTGATTGGCGACAAATTGGTCGCAGCTGCTCGGCGTGAGCCCGCACTTGTTGTCGGAGACGGCAAACACACTGTCCGTCAATTGGTCGATATCGTTAACGCTGACCCCTTGCGAGGCGAAGGGCACTCTTACCCTTTAACGCGAATTCGTATCGATGAAGTGGCAATAGCTTGCTTGCAAGAACAAAGCTTAGATGAAAGCAGTGTTCCACCTAAAGGTATGCGCGTCATCATGCGCAACAACGCCAATTTGTCCACCGGAGGATCTGCCACCGATGTCACCGACGACGTGCATCCTGAAGTCGCTGCCAGCGCAGTCTTGGCAGCCCAAATGGTGGGCTTGGATATCTGCGGCGTAGACATTGTTTGCGAAACCATTCTGCGCCCCTTGGAAGAGCAAAATGGCGGCATCATCGAAGTCAATGCCGCCCCTGGTCTGCGAATGCACCTGAGCCCCTCCTTTGGCAAAGGGCGAGATGTAGGCAAGGCGGTCATCGACCAGATGTTCCCTGATGGTGAAAACGCTCGTATCCCAGTGGTGGCCGTCACCGGCACCAATGGCAAAACCACCACTGTGCGATTGATTTCTCACTTGCTTGCCTCCAGTGGTTTTCGCATGGGCATTGCCAATACCGATGGTGTGTATGCCAATGGTTACCAGTTTGATTCTGGCGATTGTGCTGGCCCGCAAAGTGCGTTGCGCGTCTTGATGCACCCCAATGTCGATGCGGCGGTACTGGAAACTGCCCGTGGCGGTATGTTGCGTGAAGGCTTGGCGTTTGACCGCTGCCAAGTGGCTGTGGTCACCAATATTGGCAGTGGCGACCACCTTGGCTTGAATTACATCTCCACCGTTGAAGATTTGGCTGTTCTCAAGCGGGTTATTGTTCGCAACGTGGACCCATCTGGCATGGCTGTTCTCAATGCTGAGGACCCTTTGGTCGTGGCCATGGCGGCCCAATGCCCCAGCGCTGTCACCTTTTTTGCCTATGACGTCAAAGCGCCTGCATTGGCGACGCATCGCGCTCAAGGCAAGCGCGTACTTTTTGTAGAAGACGGCCACATCGTTGCTGCTGAGG
>JAIXYA010000245.1 GCA_027490485.1 Comamonadaceae bacterium | reverse complement strand
TGTGGGGGTAGTAGGTCAGCCAAATCGCGCCATGTTGGGGTACCGAGCCTTGGTTGTATTGCAGCAAGGCGTCGTGCCAGCGTTCATAAGTAGGGCTGCCGGCTTTGCCCAAGCGGTTGGCCACACCCACGGTTTGTACCGAGTAGTCGTCCTTCAATTCCCACTGCAAATCGTCGCAGGTAACGAAATTACCAAGCCCTGGGTGAAACGGACCGACGTGGTAGTCCTCGAGATAGAGCTCAATAAAGGTTTTCCAGTTGTAATTGCAGACATGCATTTCGACATGGTCGAGGGCATAGCCAGTGAAATCAAGTTGTTGGCGTGGACCCATGCCTGCCAAGTCAGCCAGCACATCGCGGCCGTTGGCTTCAAACAGCAAACCATTCCATTCTTGTAGCTGGTAGTTTTGCAGGTTCAGGCAAGGGTCTTGCTGGAAATGCGGTGCGCCCAACAGTTGGCCTTCACCCGAATAGGTCCAGCGGTGCAGGGGACACACCACATTGCCGCCCATGCTGCGTGCTGGGTCGTTCAGGTTGCCTCTTCCTTTGAGCATCACGGCTTGGCGGTGACGGCAGACATTGGAGATCAGTTGTATACCTTGCGGGGTATGCACCAAGGCTCGGCCCTCGTTTTCATGGGCAAGGGCATGAAAGTCGCCTACGTTGGGTACTGCCAGCGAATGGCCGACGTAGCGAGGACCTTGTTTGAACAATTGTTCGATTTCGCGCTGGTACAGCGCATCATCAAAATAGCTTGAAACTGGTAGTTGGCCAGAGGCCTGCTGCAGTTGAAGACTTAAATCAGACATGGGCGACCTGACCTAAAGACTCCCCACAGGGAGAATGACAAAAAAACTGGGGGGGTACCCCAGGCGGAAGCGGATTGTAGCCTCGACTTTTAGCAATATTTACAATTTTTCAAGATTAAATCGCCCGCCTACAATGGTTTGACTCCTATTAAATACAGTGTGGCATGACCAAAACCAAACCCTCTTCTCCGCCTGAGGCTTCTGTGCAAGCCCTTCCCGAAAGCTATGAAGCAGGCCTGAAGGAACTTGAGGGCTTGGTGGCGCACATGGAGTCGGGGCAATTGCCCTTGGCGCAATTGCTGCAAACCTACCAGCGCGGGGCTTTTTTATTAAGCCACTGCCGCGCACAGCTGCAAGCGGTGGAAGAACAAATCAAAGTGCTGGAAGCGGGTACCTTGAAACAATGGAGTGGCAGCGAATGAAAGCCTTTAATTTCAACCAATGGAGCCAGACCCATTTAGCGACCATTGAGATGGCTCTGGATGACGCCGTACCCGCTTACGCGCCTGCCGGCTTGGGTGACGCCATGCGTTACGCTGTGCTGGACGGTGGAAAACGTTTGCGCCCACTTCTGGTTTTGGCCAGCATGGAAGCCAGTGCTGCTGGCCAGCAAGTGGCTTGGATGGAAGACGCGGCGATGCGTGCCGCCTGCGCGGTGGAGCTGATCCATGCCTACAGCTTGGTGCATGACGACATGCCTTGCATGGACAACGACGTGCTGCGACGTGGCAAACCCACGGTGCATGTGAAGTTTGGACAGGCGCAGGCTTTGTTGGCCGGTGATGCTTTGCAATCGTTGGCTTTTGAATGTCTGACACCAGACGACAGTGATATTCCTGATGCAGTGCAGACCAAGCTCTGTGCCTTGCTTGCCCGAGGGGCTGGCCATGCGGGCATGGCGGGTGGGCAAGCCATTGATTTGGCAAGCGTGGGTGTGGCTTTGGACGCCGAGGCTTTGCGCCATATGCACCGTTGCAAAACGGGTGCTTTATTGGAAACCAGTGTGCTGATGGGGGCGGTGTCTGGCGATGCCAGTTCGCGTGCCTACCAAGCTTTGCAAAGTTTTGCCCAAGCTTTGGGCGTGGCGTTTCAGGTGGTGGACGATATTTTGGACGTCACCGCTGATTCGGCGGTGCTGGGTAAAACCTCTGGCAAAGATGCGGCAGACAACAAACCCACTTATGTGTCGCTGCTGGGCTTGGCAGGTGCACGACAAGAAGCCAAGGCCTTGGCCGACCAAGCCCAAGCCGCCTTGATCAAAAGCGCGTTACCCAATACACAAGCCCTGCGGGCCTTGACAGATTGGGTTTTGCACCGTCAACACTGATAAAAGGAGCTCAATATGGCTTGGCTGATACTCGGTTTGGTTCTGTTTTTGGGTGCGCATTCCACCCGCATTTTTGCTGAAAACTGGCGTCAAGCCACCTTGGAGCGCTTGGGCGAAAAAGCCTACAAAGGGGTTTACACCTTGGTGTCTTTGGTGGGCTTTGGCTTGATGGTGTTTGGTTTTGACCAGGTGCGTTGGGACAGTCCGCTGTTGTGGGCGCCGCCTGTGTGGGTCAAGCACGCAGCTGCGCTCTTGATGTTGTTGTCTTTGGTGTTGTTGGCCAGTGCCTACACGCCTCGCAATGCCATCAAAGTCAAGTTACATCACCCCATGGTGTTGTCGGTCAAGGTATGGGCTTTGGCGCATTTGTTGTCCAACCCGCGTTTGGCTGATGTGGTGTTGTTTGGTGCATTTTTGATTTGGTCGGTGCTCAATTTTCGGGCTGCTCGTCAGCGCGACCGCTTGGCCGCTGCCTCTTTGTTGGCTGGCGAAGGCAGTGGAGCCCTTGCCCCAGAGGTTTCAGCCGCCGCCACTTGGCGCGCAATTGGCATAGGCGTGGTGGTTTGGGCCTTTTTGTTATCCCGAGGTCATACTTGGTTGTTTGGTGTCAGTCCTTTAGGCATGTAAGCTCAAACCTTACCCTTGGTAAACCCTAGATAACGATAAAACCAGATTGACAATCCACTGTGTCATGTTAAATTGACACTGTGGACGTCGTCTCGATGGGTCGATGCGATGGTTCCGCGCCATTATTGGGGGCCGCCATGAGCATGCAACAACGCATTGAAGCCGCGCTAGAACTGCATTTTTCCCATATTCAAGCCTTGAGCGCGCCACCGCGCCTGATGTCCGCCATGCGCCACGCGGTGTTCCCAGGAGGCGCGCGGATCCGTCCTCAGCTCTGTTTGGCAGTGGCCAAAGCCTGTGGCGACGATGCACCGGCGCTCTCAGATGCTGCTGCTGTGGCGATTGAACTCATGCACTGTGCCTCCTTGGTGCATGACGATATGCCTTGCTTTGACGATGCGGACACACGTCGCGGCCAAATCACGGTCCACAAACTGTATGGCGAGCCTTTGGCCTTGCTAACGGGTGACGGTTTGATCGTGATGGCATACCAAGTGATGGCCCGTGCGGGAAGGGTTTTTCCGGCACGCCTTGCCGACCTGATATCCACCATCAGCGATGGCGTGGGCGCCCCAGACGGCATCGTTGCCGGACAGGCCTGGGAGTGCGAAACCAAGGTGGCTTTGAGCCAATACCAGCGCGCCAAAACAGGTGCGTTGTTTGTGGCTGCTACTTGCGCGGGTGCGCAAGCCGCAGGTGTGGACCCAGCCCCTTGGCGAGCCTTGGGAGAAGCGCTGGGTGAGGCCTACCAAGTGGCGGACGATATCCGCGATGTCATGGGTCAAGCCGAGACCTTGGGCAAACCGGTGGGCCAAGACGCTCAGCATGGCCGCCCCAGTGCTGCCGCCGACTTGGGCTTGGCTGGCGCTTTAGCGTATTTTCAAAAACTGATGGACGCTGCAGTTAATTCGGTACCGGCCTGTGCAAACCGCCAAGCCATGCAGCAGCTGGTTCGCTTGGAATCCGAGCGCTTGGTGCCGCAGTCGGCTTATGAACAGATCCAGCGGCATGTCGCAGTGGCTGAGCACCGAGCCAACGCTTGACGCTTCAGCGCAAGACCATGAAAACCTTAGACCTTGCCAAAGGCGGTATCCACAAAGGCCAAGCCCGCCCAGGTTGGCGCAGCCAACTCGATCAGCTGGTAGATGGGTGGATGACGTCACCCGGCTTTTACCGCTGGGCGATTGGCAACCCCATTACACGTTGGGTCACCCGCCGACGAGCCGCACAGTTGTTCCAGTTGATGGCAGGCTTTGTGCACTCGCAAGTTTTGCTGTCGTGTGTGCGATTGCGCTTACTGGAAACGTTGCGCGATGGCCCTAAGACCTTGGATGAGTTATCCCAGGAATGCCACATCAGCTCGCCTGCGCTTCAGCGTTTGTTGCACTCTGCAGTCTCCTTGCGCTTGTTGGAGATGCGCGGCGCTGACCTGTACGGCTTAGGGGCTTTGGGCGCACCCGTGGCAGCAGACGTGGGCTTGCGTTTGATGATCGAGCACAACGCAGTTTTGTATGAAGACATGCGCGACACATTGGCCTTGATGCGCGATGAAATCCAGCCGCATATGCAAGCCTATTGGCCTTACATGAATGGCGACAAACCTGTTTCATGGGAAGCTGACAAAGTAGCTCGCTATTCGGAGCTGATGGCAACCTCGCAGCGGTTTGTGATTGAGGAGTTACTGGCGTCCTATGATTTTTCTCAACACCGTTGTGTGATGGATGTGGGTGGTGGACAAGGCGGGTGGATCTCGGCCTTGGGGCAACACCACACCCAACTCCAACTCATATTGTTTGATTTGCCGCCGGTGGCCGCATTGGCGCAGGCGCGGTTCCAAGCCAACGGCTTGGGGGGCAGGGCTACTGTGCACGGCGGCAGCTTTATCAGCGACGCATTGCCCAAGGGCGCTGACTTGGTGACCTTGGTGCGGGTGGCGCATGACCACCCCGATGCCACCGTCAAGGCCCTGCTCAAGTCGATTCACCAAGCTCTGCCTGCAGGCGGCATGTTGTTGTTGGCCGAACCCATGGCCGAGGCCACAGGCGCACATTCGGTGGGAGACGCTTATTTCCACTTTTACTTGCTGGCCATGGGCAGTGGCCGCCTGCGCTCCCCAGAAGAGCTGAAAACCTTGCTAAAGGAGGCGGGTTTTGTGACGGTGGTGGACATCGCCAACCCCATGCCTTTGCACACCCGCCTGCTGCTGGCGCAGAAAAATTAAGTGTTTACCCTAATTAGACAATAATAACGTCAATATAAGTTGACACAAGTTGCCGTCAATCTAAAAATACAAACTATGAAAGCCCAAGCCATCGTTTTCGACGCCCCCCGACAGTTGTCAGTCAAGCAACTTGACCTGCGCGAGCCGGGTGCGGACGACCTCGTGGTGGATGTCGCTTTCAGCGGCATCAGTACCGGTACCGAGCGATTGCTTTGGACCGGCACCATGCCCGCTTTCCCTGGGCTGGCTTACCCCTTGGTGCCTGGTTATGAAACGGTCGGTGTGGTCAAACATGCGTCGCCTGCATCCCCCGTGAAAGTGGGGGAGTGGGTGTTTGTTCCCGGCTCCTACACCTTCACAGGCGCCCACAACCTCTTCGGTGGCGCAGGTGCCACCATGGTGGTGCCACACAGCCGTGTCATTCCCGTTGACCCGGGCCTGGGTGCTAATGCGATTTTGTTGGCCTTGGCTGCCACCGCCTACCACGCGGTTTCCATTGGCGGCAAACGCGACCCCATCATCGCGCCTGATTTGATCGTTGGGCACGGTGTCATGGGCCGTTTGTTGGCACGTTTGGTGGTGGCCGCAGGCCTGCCAGCGCCCACTGTTTGGGAAACCCATGCCGTTCGACAAGCGGGTGGTGAAGGCTACCAAGTCATTCACCCGGATGAAGACACTCGCAAAGACTACCAAGCTATTTATGACGTCAGCGGCGATGGCAACTTGCTCAACAGTTTGATCTCCCGCTTGGCCCATGGCGGCGAGGTGGTGTTGGCTGGTTTTTACACACAAGATTTGTCCTTCGCCTATCCACCAGCTTTCATGCGTGAAGCACAAATACGTGTCGCCACCGAATGGAAAAAGCCCGACCTGCTGGCTGTCACCGAACTTATTCACAGCGGACGCTTGTCCTTGGATGGTTTGCTGACCCATACCCAAACGCCTGAAAAAGCACTCGAAGCGTATGAAATCGCCTTTGGCGACCCCCACTGTTTGAAGATGGTTATGGACTGGAGAAACTGATGAGTACTGCCAACGAAAAACCTGTTCAATTTGTAGACCGCCTGCGCCAAGAGGCGTTTGTTGAGCCTGATGCGGTTCACACCGGAGAAGTCACCAAAGAAACCCAAATCATCGCCATTTATGGCAAGGGCGGCATTGGCAAAAGCTTCACCTTGGCCAACCTCAGTTACATGATGGCCCAGCAGGGCAAAAAGGTTTTGTTGATTGGGTGTGACCCCAAGAGCGACACCACCAGTCTGCTGTTTGGTGGCAAGGCCTGTCCGACCATCATCGAAACCTCGTCCAAGAAACAACTCGCTGGTGAAGAAGTCAAGATTGGCGACGTTTGTTTCATTCGCGATGGCGTCTATGCCATGGAGCTCGGTGGCCCCGAGGTCGGTCGCGGCTGCGGTGGACGCGGCATCATCCACGGCTTTGAAACCCTTGAAAAACTCGGTTTTCATGAGTGGGGCTTTGACTTTGTGTTGCTCGACTTCCTTGGTGACGTGGTCTGCGGCGGTTTCGGTTTGCCGATTGCTCGCGACATGTGCCAAAAAGTCATCGTTGTCGCCTCCAACGATTTGCAGTCGCTGTATGTGGCCAACAACGTGTGCAGCGCAGTCGAGTACTTTCGCAAGCTCGGTGGCAACGTCGGCGTGGCTGGCATGGTCATCAACAAAGACGACGGTACCGGCGAGGCTCAGGCCTTTGCCGCCAATGCGGGCATTCCGGTTTTGGCCGCCATTCCTGCCAACGAAGACATCCGCCGCAAAAGTGCGAGCTACGAAATCATTGGCACACCCGACAGTGCCTGGGGTCCTTTGTTTGCCGATTTGGCGCAAAACGTGGCCGACGCACCTCCGGTGCGACCCAAACCGCAAACCCAAGACGAGTTGCTCGGCCTCTTCAGCGCCGACGTCACAGGCCGCGACTTTGTCATGACACCCGCGACCGAAGTCGATATGACTGGCAAAACCGTCATTGACCGACCCACCCTCGAAGTGGTTTACGACGAAGTCTGAACACCATGAGCGACATCATCCCCATCACCCCCTTGCCCAACGCTGCTGCTGCCAGTGCCGATGGTTTGGGCTGCCATGCCGGGAAAGACCAAATGCTCGACGCCGCGTCCAAAGCTGGCAAGAGCGAGGTGTTGGCGCAGTACGCTGCCGACTACCCCAAAGGCCCGCATGACCAGCCACAAAGCATGTGTCCTGCTTTTGGTTCGCTGCGCGTGGGTTTGCGCATGCGCCGCACCGCCACCATTTTGAGTGGTTCAGCCTGTTGCGTTTACGGCCTCACATTCACCTCGCATTTTTACGGCGCACGCCGCACTGTGGGTTATGTGCCGTTCAACTCCGAAACCTTGGTCACCGGCAAGTTGTTCGAAGATATCCGTGAAGCTGTGTACGAACAAGCCGACCCTGACAAGCTCGATTGCATCGTCATCATCAACCTGTGTGTGCCCACTGCCAGCGGTGTGCCGCTGCAGTTGTTGCCCAAGGAAATCAATGGTGTGCGCATCATTGGCATCGATGTGCCAGGGTTTGGCGTGCCCACCCATGCCGAGGCCAAAGACGTCTTGGCCGGTGCCATGTTGCACTATGCCCGCCAAGAAGCCATGGCAGGCCCCGTGGCCGCACCGCGCCAGGGCCGCAGCGCCAAGCCCACCATCTCCTTGCTGGGTGAGATGTTCCCCGCCGACCCGATGATCATTGCGCAAATGATCGCGCCCATGGACTTGGCGGTCGGCACTGTGGTGCCCACCCGCGAGTGGCGGGAGTTGTATGCCGCACTGGACTGCAAGGCGGTGGCTGCTATCCATCCTTTCTACACCGCCAGTGTGCGTGAATTTCAAGCTGCTGGTCGTCCCGTGGTGGGCTCAGCGCCTGTGGGCATTGAAGGCACCCATGATTGGCTGGGTGCCATTGGCGCTGCATGCGATGTCAGCCAAGACAAGATCGACGCCGCCCGCAACCAAACCTTGGGTGCCATGCGTGGCGTGTTGGCTTCGCAAAAAATCAACGGTCGCATCACCCTCAGTGGCTACGAAGGCTCCGAATTGCTGGTGGCGCGTTTGCTCATCGAATGCGGTGCCGACCTGCGCTATGTGGGCAGTGCCTGCCCGGCCACGCCTTGGAACCAACACGACGCACAGTGGTTGCAGTCCAAAGGCGTGCATGTGCAGTTTCGTGCATCGCTGGAACAAGACATGGCTGCCGTGCACGAGTTCAAGCCACAGTTGGCCATTGGCACCACGCCGG
>JAIXYA010000094.1 GCA_027490485.1 Comamonadaceae bacterium | reverse complement strand
GCAAAGGGTAGCCATCGGCGACGGCCTTCAAAGCTACCAAACGGCTTGCCCCTTGGCTGCTGCGGGCCATGGTAGGAAAGCTCAAGGTACTGGCTGAACGCAAGCCCAACTGCTTGGCTTTGTCAGTTACTTCGGCGGGAATCTCATGGTCGCTGGCAATCACCGCATCGCCACCCAACAACTGGCGGGCATCGCGTTGCAAGCCGCTTTCGATGCGATTGGCCAAAAACCCTACCGACGTTAAAGCCGCTACCCCAAGCGCCACAGCCACCCAAAGTAAGCGTAATTCACCGGCTCTGGCGTCGCGCCATAAAGCTCGCCAAGCCATCGTCCCTAAATTAATCAATTGATGCACTCCATCGGTCATCCCAGCCATGCTGGGCTTGTTGCAATTCGCGCCTATCGCGCTTGGTCGGACGCCCATGCTCTATAGACAGGGCGGGTTCTTTGGCAAAACGACGCTGCTGGACATAAGCGTCTTTGGCTTCGATGCTCTCAGGGGTGTCGGCATACAAGGCTTGGGCAACAGGCGCGGACCCGCGCACACCGCTCAAGCCCATCACCGTCACCGTGCGCACCAAACCTTCACGTCGTATGGCAACGGTATCGCCCGCTTTCACCTCTCTGGAGGGTTTGGCAGTCTGTTGATTGACCTCGATACGGCCTTTGTTGATCTCGTCCGTGGCCAAGGAGCGGGTTTTGTAAAAACGCGCTGCCCACAACCATTTATCGATGCGAATTTTGTCCATTGGCTTAGATTGTGGAGCAAAGCCGAGTCAGGCATCCAAGTAGCGACAAAACAACATTCCAAAAAACGCTAAATTTGACATAAACGCAAAAAAAGCTAATATCCACTCCCCCTTACGGAAATTTCCTCATTTGGTTTCTGCACATGGCAGACGCCCGTGGATTCGACACCTCCGTAAATTCTGGAGCGCATGATGGCATTCAAGATTTTGGTCACAAGTCAAAAAGGCGGCGTTGGTAAAAGCACGCTGTCAGCCAACTTAGTGGCTTATCTGAGTCGAAGTATGAATTCAGCTGTGACCCTGATTGATTGGGACCCACACGGCTCCTCCAGCAATTGGCTCAAACAAGCCCCCGATGTAGGCGCAGTCGTCAAACACTTGGCTTTGCCAGTGGACCAAGGCGGCAACCGCCCCATTTTTGAAGCGCGCTTGCAAATGCGCCGTGCTGCCAGTGAATGCGATATTTTGGTGTGCGACTTGACGTGGTCGGACTCCTTGGCCGGTGAACTGATGTTCGAGTTCGATATGGTGCTGGTGCCCACCTCGGTGTCTGAAATTGAACTGGCAGCAACCTCTGGCTTTTTGAACCGCAACCGCTGGGTTTTTGACTCGGCCTCCGAGCGTCGTCCCATGTTGGTGGTGTGCCCGACCCGGGTGCTCAATGAGCAACTCAGCTCGGACGTCTTCACCCGTCAACGCTTTCCTGTCAGCTTCATGCTGGCTCCACCTATCTTGGAATCCCAATCTGCCCGAGATCTGTTCGAGCGTGGTTACCTGATGGATGCCCAAGACATTGGTGGCGAGTCCTTCCGCGAGTTTGGCGAAGCGATTTGCGCTGCACGGGATATCCGCATGGCGCAGGCCAACTTGCCGCGCAAGCCTGCACCCGTGAAGCTGACCGAACAAGACACCAGCCGTGTACGTGTGCCTTTGGTGGCGGCCAAGGCCAGTGTGCTGGAGACCATTCCCAATGCTTCGCAGTACTCGGTGCTGGGTCGCTACCGACAGCGCAAAGTGGCCGAGCAAGACGAAGCCATTGTCAACAGCCGATCCTTGTCGCAAATCGGCATCCCTGAATTCCTGAAACGTTTGGCTCGCGGCAACGCGGCCAAGCTTTGAAGACCAAACACACACAGTTTGACCATGTCTGAAGAAAAATTCCTCGCTTTCAAAGGTTTGAAGCAATACGACCCGGGCATGGGCTGGGCGCAGGTTCACAACTTCAACAACACCCAAGGCAGCAACACTTCTCGGCCATCTTTGGCTGAAGATACGGCTGAACAAGCGTATGCAGACGAACACTATGCTGCGCAAACCTACAGCGAGATCAACCAGCAAGCGGCGCAAACCATCGCCAAGGCTTCTAGCGAAGTGCTGCATGACCCCTTGCTGGGCGAGCTTTTCGAGCAATTAAACCGCCCCGCGCAAGACGAGTTGGCGCAAAACTGGAAAGTCATTGCTGGTAGCGTCAGCTTGCTCAGCCAACGCATGAACCAGCAACGCGAGTTGCGCAAGCGTTTGTCCACCATCGATGTGGAGTTGGACACGCTGCGCCAAACCATTTTGAAAGACTTGCAAGAAATTCAACGTTCGGCTGACCAACAACTGTCAATGGCACGACTGCGTGCTGAGGTATCCTCTTTGGCACAAGCCAGATTGGCTTCACGTTTGCGACATTCACCGCCCTGAAGTCCCAAAGACGGCTGGGGCCCAAGGAGAGACTCCCCATGCCCGATCTTTCTCACATTCTCAAGCGCATTGATGCCATCCGCGTACCCTACCCGGTGCGCTACACCACCTTCTTTATCAGCTTGGGCGGTTTGTGCCTGAGCCTATTGGTCTTGCTGGCTGGCGGTCAGCTGTCTTGGTGGTTGTTGCTGTTTGCGCTGCTCAGCGCGGTCGGTGTTCACGATTTGCTGCAAACCCACCATGCCATCTTGCGCAACTACCCCAGCCTCGGGCATATGCGGTTTTTGCTGGAGTTCATTCGCCCTGAAATTCGGCAATATTTCATCGAAAGCGAAAACGAGGCTGCACCCTTTTCACGCGCCCAGCGCAGCTTGGTTTATTCACGAGCCAAAGGCCAATCGGACAAACGACCTTTTGGTACACAACTCGATGTGATGGCTGAAGGTTACGAGTGGCTCACCCACTCCATGGCGCCTAGTCGCAT
>JAIXYA010000227.1 GCA_027490485.1 Comamonadaceae bacterium | reverse complement strand
GCCACAGCTAAATTAATCAACAAAAACAGGCTAGCACTGCATCATGGTGACTAACCTGCACTGCAAGAAAAATAAGTGGTAATCCACTTCCCAAGTAGCTGCCAACTGCTCGGTTGAGGCTATGAACCCAGTCTTTATCAAAGACTTGCTACCTGCGCAACGCAAAGAGCCGCATTAGCCTGAGTCAATGCTGAGCATTGATATAAACAATCAGGGTAAACCCGAAACTCTATTATGATTCCCTTCAATGAGTTTTGCTCATTAGATAGTTTTTATCAACCATTCAAGGAAATCATCCATGTCCCTCATCAACACACAAGTTCAGCCCTTCAAGGCCCAAGCCTTCCACAACGGCAAATTCGTTCAAGTCTCCAATGAGTCCCTCAAAGGCGAGTGGTCTGTGCTGATTTTCATGCCCGCCGCGTTCACCTTCAACTGCCCCACCGAAGTGGAAGACGCTGCAGACAACTATGCCGAATTCCAAAAAGCTGGTGCCGAGGTTTACATCGTGACCACCGACACCCACTTTGCCCACAAGGTGTGGCATGAAACATCGCCTGCTGTGAGCAAGGCTAAATTTCCTTTAATTGGCGACCCCACACACCAATTGACACGTGCTTTTGGCGTGCACATTGAAGAAGAAGGTTTGGCTTTGCGTGGCACTTTTGTGATCAACCCTGAGGGGATGATCAAAACAGCTGAAGTGCATTCCAACGAAATCGCTCGCGATGTTAAGGAAACACTGCGCAAGCTCAAGGCAGCTCAGTACACCGCGGCCAACCCTGGTCAAGTGTGTCCTGCCAAGTGGAACGAAGGCGCCAAGACATTGACACCCTCGCTCGACCTCGTCGGCAAGATCTAAGCATCTAAGGAAAACCCATGCTCGATACACAAATGAAAGCCCAGTTGCAAGCTTATTTACAAAACTTGCGCCAACCCATTCGCTTGGTGGCAAGCCTGGATGGCAGCGACAAAAGTGCAGAAATGCGCGAGCTTTTGACCGACATTGCAGAACTGTCGGACAAAGTGAGTTTTGAGGACAACGGAGCAGACCAGCGAGTGCCTTCATTTGTGGTGGTCAAAGAAAACGAAACACGCGGTGTGCGTTTTGCGGCCATTCCCTTGGGGCATGAGTTCACCTCCTTGGTGTTGGCTTTGCTTTGGACGGGTGGTCACCCGCCCAAAGTGGAGCCAGAGGTAATTGAGCAAATCAAGGCTTTGGACCGCGATATGCGCTTAGAGGTCTACATGTCCTTGTCTTGCCACAACTGTCCGGATGTGGTGCAGGCAGCCACATTGATGGCGATTTACAACCCGCGTATTCAAACCACCGTGATCGATGGCGGTTTGAACCAAGCTGAGGTAGAGGCGCGTCAAGTCATGGCCGTGCCCATGGTTTATTTGAACGACCAAGTGTTTGGGTCGGGACGCATGAGTTTGGAAGAGATTTTGGGTAAGCTCGATACCAATTCCGCTGAGCGTGAAGCCATTAAGCTCAGCGAAAAAGAGCCCTTTGATGTCTTGATCGTGGGTGGTGGGCCTGCCGGTGCAGCGGCTGCCGTGTACGCTGCTCGCAAAGGCATTCGCGTGGGCGTGGCCGCCGAGCGTTTTGGCGGCCAAACCAACGACACCATGGGAATTGAGAATTACATCTCGGTGCTGGAAACCGATGGACCCAAATTTGCAGCCGCTTTGGAAGCGCAGGTGCGTCACTATGAAGTGGACATCATGAATTTGCAACGGGCTGAAAAAATCGTTCCTGCCAAAGAGGTGGGTGGCTTGGTGCAGGTACATATGGCCAATGGCGGGGTGCTCAGCTCTCGCAGTGTCATCTTGTCCACAGGTGCGCGTTGGCGCAATGTGAACGTGCCTGGCGAAGAGCAATACAAAAACAAAGGCGTGGCTTACTGCCCGCATTGCGATGGTCCTTTGTTCAAAGGCAAACGTGTCGCTGTGATCGGTGGAGGCAACTCTGGCGTGGAGGCCGCCATTGATTTGGCGGGTGTGGTGGCCCATGTCACCTTGGTCGAGTTTGCCGACGCCTTAAAGGCCGACGCGGTGTTGGTGAGCAAGCTCAAAAGCTTGCCCAACGTGACCATCCAGGTGAATGCGCAAACCACTGAAATTTTGGGCGATGGCCAAAAAGTGAATGGTCTGCGCTACAAAGACCGCGCCACCAGTGAAGAACATACCGAGGCACTTGAAGGCGTGTTTGTGCAAATTGGCTTGGTGCCTAACACCGAGTTTTTGAAAGGCACGTTGGAATTGAGTCGGTTTGGCGAAATCGTGATTGATGACAAATGCCATACCAACTTGCCTGGCGTATTTGCCGCAGGTGATGTGACCACCGTGCCGTACAAGCAAATTGTCATTGCCGCAGGCGAGGGTGCCAAAGCTGCCCTGAGCGCATTTGATTATTTGATCCGCACACCCAATGCGGTGAATGCGGAAGAGCTTTCACTCAGCTAACAAAAAAACAGGCGAAAAAAAACCTCTCCAGCGCAAACTGGAGAGGTTTTTTTAAATGGGTGAATTACTTGTTAACGAAGCTGGAAGCATCAGCCACTGATTGATTGCATAGTTTGTTGAGCATAATTTGCTCAGGTGAACCGGCTTTGACAACATTCCATTTGCCCATGGTTTGGTCGATGCTGACGCCTATGTCGTCCCAGCTTTTAAAGCCAGTGGCCTTGACCAATTGGTAAGCATTTTTTTGGCAGTTGTACTTTGCAAGATTCTCAACATAGACAAAGCCGTTGGCGTCAGGTTCGTTGGTGCTCAACATCTGGGCTGCGAAGCGGAGGTCACCGTCAGCGGTGAAGGAACTGGAAGCAGCAAGCAACTGGCTTTTGTCTTGAGCGATATTGATATCCCAAGCTGCATGTGAAGTTGTCGCAAGCATGGCAATGGACGATATGGCGATCAATTTGTAAATAGATGTGTTCATGGTGTTAACTCCTGTTGGGTGAATGTCGTTTGAACCTTTGGTGAATAAATTTTGTTTTTCACAAACCGATTCAACGAAACAAATATTACCTTAATTTAGAGGGGGAATAGATGAATTACATCAATTAATTGGAAAATATCTATTCAATATCTATTCAAATGCTTTTTTTGAGTGCTATTTGGCCGGTTGGCAAAACAGTTCGCATATCGGGAATGCCTTGATCCAGCGGGAGGGCATTTGGTGCGAGGATGCTCAGTTGGTTTTTAAAGTAGAAAGATGGATATGCAACTGATTGGGCAAATGATGAGTCGGCCCCTGCTGGTCTCTGCCATCCTAGAACACGGCGCGGATCAATTTGGCGCTCAGCAAGTGGTCAGTCG
>JAIXYA010000246.1 GCA_027490485.1 Comamonadaceae bacterium | reverse complement strand
CATGGCCTCGCCCAACATCAATATGCGCGACCCTGCCATCTACCGCATCCGCCGCGCCACGCATCACCACACCGGCGACACCTGGTGCATCTACCCGATGTACACCTTTGCCCACCCCATCGAAGACGCGCTAGAGCAAATCACCCACAGCATTTGCACCTTGGAGTTCGAGGACCAGCGCCCGTTTTACGACTGGTTGATGGAGCGTCTCTGCGAAGGTGGCTTGCTGGCCGCACCTGCACCCAAACAATATGAATTTGCCCGCCTCAACCTCACCTACGTGATCACCAGCAAACGCAAGTTGGCGCAATTGGTGAACGAGGGCAAGGTGAGCGGCTGGGACGACCCGCGCATGCCCACCATCGTGGGCCTGCGTCGCCGTGGCTATACCCCCGAGAGCCTGCGCCTGTTTGCCGACCGCATTGGCGTCACCAAATCGGACAGTTGGATCGACTACAGCACCTTGGAAGGCTGCTTGCGCGAAACACTGGAGAACACCGCACACCGTGCCATGGCGGTGCTCAACCCCGTGAAACTGGTGCTGACCAATTGGGACGAGGCTTTTGGCGCAGGCCATCTGGAAGCTTGCACTTTGCCTGCCCTGCCCCACCCGCCCGAAGGCCAGCCCGAACCTGCAGCGCGTCAATTCACCATCGGCAAAGAGGTGTGGATTGAGCGCGAAGATTTTGAAGAGGTACCGCCCAAGGGTTACAAACGTTTGAGTCCACCGCAAACCGCCCCCGATGGCGCGACCAGCACGGGCGCATTGGTGCGCCTCAAAGGTGGCTTTGTGGTCGAGTGCACCGGTTGCAGCAAAGACGCCAACGGCGTGGTGACCGAAGTGCATGCCAAGGTGTTTCCTGAAACCAAAAGCGGCACGGCGGGGTCTGACAGCGTCAAAGCCAAAGGCGTGATCACCTGGGTGGGTGTGGCCGATGGCGTGAAAGCCGAGGTGCGTTTGTACGACCGCTTGTTCAGCGACCCGCAGCCTGATGCAGGCGGCAAAGACTTCTTGGAAGCCTTGAACCCCCACAGCTTGCAAGTGGTGCAGGCTTATGTGGAGCCCTCACTTCTGCATGCACTGCCCGATCAAAAATTTCAGTTTGAGCGCTTGGGCTACTTTGTGGCGGACCGGGTGGATCACCTTGCTGGAAGCAAGCTGGTGTTTAACCGTGCGGTAGGCTTGAAGGACAGTTGGGGCAAGTGAAGAATGGATACCCAACTCACCACCGCCCTAGACCAACTGCACCACGCTTTAGAACAACTGCGTGATGGCTCTTTGCAGACACGAGATTTCTGTCACCAAGCCAGAGCCCAAGAGTTGTTGCTGGGCGCTTTGCCTGAGCGCTACCAAACGGTGTGGCTGGACCTGATCGACAGGATGGAGTCCAGCGCTTTGTTCACCGAAGAGAGTTGCTCTTTCAGCCAAACCGAGTTGATCGACAGCTTGTCGATTTGGCTGGACAAGGCCCAGCGATTGCTAGAGGCCTGAAGAAAGTACCTGTAGGGGGAAACTCATTCTCTAAATGATTTAAGCTCAACAACAATCAGACCCAATTCAGGAAATCTAATGAACACCACCGAACTCTTTTCCCTGCAAGGCCGCGTCGCCCTCGTCACCGGCGGCTCCCGAGGCATTGGCCGCATGATTGCTAAAGGCTTGTTGTGCCAAGGCGCCAAGGTCTACATCACGGCGCGAAAAGCTGCAGCTTGCGACGCCACAGCGCTGGAACTGTCTGCATTCGGCACATGCATCTCCATGCCCTTGGATGTCTCGCACAAAGAAGGCATTGCACAGTTGGTCAAGCAATTGAGCGACACAGAAAAGCATTTGGACATCTTGGTCAACAACGCAGGTGCTGCATGGGGCGCACCTTTCGATGAATTTCCTGAAAGCGGTTGGGACAAGGTGGTGGACCTCAACATGAAAACCCCTTTCTTCCTCACCCAAGCCTTGGCACCCATGTTGCGGCTGGCCGCCAAAAACCACATGGCCAAGGTCATCAACATCGCGTCTATCGACGGCCTTTCAGTCAACCCTTGGGAAACCTACTCATACGCCGCCAGCAAAGCAGGCGTTATCCACCTGACCAAGCGCATGTCTTTAGAGATGATCAAAGACGGGATTTGCGTCAATGCCATCGCACCCGGCGCATTTGCGTCCGAGATGAATCGCGAAGCGCGTGACCACGGCGACGCCACTGCGCAAACTATTCCTGCAAAGCGTATTGGCAAAGACGAAGACATGGCCGCTGCTGCCATCTATTTGTCCAGCAATGCCAGCGACTATGTGGTGGGCCATACCTTGGTGGTGGACGGTGGGGTCACCTTGGCCAGAGGCTGAGGCGATAATCTCCTGCAAAGGAAACCCGATGTCAATACTTCTCGACAAACTGCAATGGCGCTATGCCGCCAAAAAAATGGACGCCACCCAGGCTGTTCCCCAAGACAAAGTCAATCGCATCATCGAAGCTGCTCGCATGGCCCCAACCTCCAGCGGCTTACAGCCCTTTGAAGTGATGGTTGTGACCAACAAAGATATACGCACCCAAATCCAAGCCGTGGCGCACAACCAAGCGCAAGTCACCGAAGGCTCTCACCTGCTGGTGTTTGCCGCATGGGACACCTATACAGCAGACCGCATCAACCACATGTTCGACCTGACCAACGCAGAACGTGGCGGCACCAACGAAGGCTGGGAAAACTACCGCCAAATGCTGTTGAAGAACTACCCCGCCCGTGACGCACAGGTGAATTTCGAACATGCGGCTCGACAAACCTATATTGGCTTGGGTGCGGCACTCATAGCTGCGGCTTTTGAAGAAGTTGACAGCACGCCCATGGAGGGCTTTGACCCCAAGTCAGTCGACGACATTTTGGGTCTGGCTGCCAAGGGTTTGCGCAGTGTTGCACTATTACCGTTGGGCTACCGCGCAAAAGGACAAGATTGGCTGGAGAACTTGAAAAAAATCCGACGCCCTGTCAGCGAGTTTGTCACCGAAGTCAAATAAGGCTCGGGCCTTTATATTTTCAATTCAGTCAAAAACACAAAGGGGTAGGTCATGGCAAAAGGCGATCAAAAAAGCAACAAGATGTCAAAGAAACCCAAAAAGGACACCTCCCCCGCAAAACCCATTATTCCTGGTGACCGCCCTACACCGCCGGTTACTTTTGTGGCGCCCAGAGGCAAGCTGAAAAATAAATAATTCCGCCCACCGCCAATTGGAGACTTATTGAACAGGGCCTTTGATAGCCGCTGGCATCGGTAGGGGCATGACTTGAATGCCCTCCTCCAGCAAGGCGCTGGTTTCTTCGCGAGACACTTGCCCACGTATGGCTCGCTCGGGCGTTTCGCCATAGTGCATCTTGCGGGCCTCTTCGGCAAATTGGCCGCCCACATCTTCGGTGTTACTCAATACATGCTGAACCATGTGCATCCAGGCTTGCTGAGCCTCTACCGGCATCAAAGCAGCCGAGGAAGAAGAGGTGGTGGTCACAGTAGCCGAGCTTGGTTCTTCAGCGTGTGCGTTGCCTGAAAAAGTTGACGAAGCACCGGACAAATTCAGCCTAGGGGCACTCAACATTTTGGTAATGTGGTGGTCACCGCAAAAAGGGCACTCCACCAAGAAACGCGCATTTTGCGACTGAAAATCGTCCTCAGACCCAAACCAGCCTTCAAAGCTGTGGTGTTGTTGACATTGGAGATCGAGGACTTTCATGACACCATTATGTCAAAGACTCAACTTCCCAGCGCTTGAACCACCGCATTGGCACACAAAGCCATCAGTCCACCGGGCAAAATACCTAAAACCAGAACCAAACCACCATTCAGGGCCAGTACAAAACGCACATCGGCACCGGCAGACACCGTGGTTGCCGTCAAAGGCGGATCGAAATACATGACCTTGATGACCCGCAAATAGTAGAAAGCACCAATCAACGACATGGCTACCGCATAAATAGCTAAACCGACTGCCACAGGTTGAGCCGTGGCTATCAAGGCTTGAATGACCGACAACTTGGCGAAAAACCCGACCAGTGGCGGTACACCTGCCAGAGAGAACAAACAAATGGCCATCACACCCGCAAACAAGGGGCTGCGTTGGTTGAGACCGGCCAAGTCAGAAATTTCTTCGCTCTCAAATCCTTCGCGGGCCAACAAGAGGATGACGCCAAACACACCCAGCGTCGTCAAGACATAGCTGATCATGTAGAACATGGCCGAGCTGTAAGCGTTGGCTGCAGACAGCGTGTTGCCGTTCACCACACCCGACAACATGCCAATCAACACAAAGCCCATTTGCGCAATGGCTGAAAACGCCAACATGCGCTTGAAGTTGGTTTGTGCAATGGCAGACAAGTTACCTATCAGCAGTGTCACCACTGCCAACACCATCAGCATTTGTTGCCAGTCAATTGCCAAGGGCAACAAGCCATCGACCAGCAAACGCATCATCATGGCAAATACGGCCAACTTGGGAGCGCCGCCAATCATCAGAGCCACCGCGGTCGGTGCGCCTTGGTAGACATCCGGGACCCACATGTGAAAAGGTGCAGCACCTAATTTGAAAGCAAGGCCACTGACCACAAACACCACGCCCAACACCAGCACCTGATGCTTGACATGGCCAGTCGCCACCGCCGTAAAGACCGAGCTGAGGTCTAGGGTTCCTGTTGCGCCATAAAGCATAGACAAGCCATACAGCAAGAAGCCACTGGCCAAAGCACCCAATACAAAATACTTCATGGCTGCTTCAGTTGCATTGCTGTCATCGCGGCGCAAGGCCACCAACGCATAGCTAGAGAGCGTCAGCAACTCCAGGCCCAAGTAAATGACCAAAAAATTGTTGCCGGAAATCATCACAAACATACCCAACAAAGCAAACAGGGACAGAACGAACCACTCACCCCCTTTGAGCATTTGCCTGTCAGACACATAAGGCCTGCCGTAGATCAGCGTCACCATCATGGCCAAGGTTGCAAAACATTTGAGCCAATTGCCCATGGCATCCGACACCACCATATTGCCAAAGCTGTACAGCGTGGTACCACTGCTGGCATAAAGTGCTTGGATGATGGCCACACTGGCCAAGGTCAGCAAGGACAAACCATAGGTCAAGTTTCTCCTTGGCGAGGTCACCCATAAGTCCACCAAGGCAATGACACAGGCCATGATGAGCAAAACGATTTCTGGGTAAACCGCTACCCAACTGAAGTTGTCAATCATGTGTTCATCCCTAGGTATAGAGCGAGGGGTTTCATAGTGGCAACTTACTCACTGAAGCTTGCTGAATCAACTGCTCAACCGAGGCATTCATCACATCGGTGAAGGGCTTGGGGTACAGCCCCATGACCATCACAGCGACAGCCAACATGCTGAGCATCAGGAATTCACGGGCATTGATGTCAGACAGCTGTCTGACATCATCATTGACCACGGGGCCCAAATACACACGCTTGATCATCCACAAGGTATAGGCCGCGCCAAAGATGAGCGCAGAAGCTGCAGCCAAACCAATCCAGAAATTGAATTGCACCGCCGCCAAGATCACCATCCACTCACCCACAAAACCGGCTGTGCCT
>JAIXYA010000290.1 GCA_027490485.1 Comamonadaceae bacterium | reverse complement strand
CCCACCGAAGGCATTCAACCTTCCATCATCGAAGAAATCGCAGAAACCCTGACAGCCTTGCGCAAACAGCGCTCGCTCACCATCGTGTTGGTTGAACAAAATTTAGACTTCATCGCCTCGGTGTCTGAGCGTGTTTTGGTCATCAAACGCGGTCAAATCACCGGTGAAATACCACGCGAACACTTGAACGATCTCGACATCGTCAGCGAGTACACCGGCGTATCCAGTACACACTGAAAACTTTTCAACCCATCCAAGGAGATAAACATGGACATGCAACTCAAAGGCTTGCGCGCACTCGTGACAGGCGGCACCAAAGGCATAGGCCGTGCTATTGCTGAAACATTGGCCAAGGAGGGTGCCAGCGTTGCGTTTTGTGCTCGAAACGCCGCTGAAGTTGCTGATGCGGCCAAAGCCATGTCTGCGTCTGGTAGCAAAGTGATTGGCTCCGTGGCTGATGTGGGTAATGCTGACAGCCTCAAAGCTTTGGTGGCCAAGTCCGCCGCTGATTTGGGTGGTATCGACATCGTGGTGGCTAACGTCAGCGCTTTGGCAATCGGCGCTGACGAAGAGAGTTGGAAAAAAGGTTTTGAAGTCGACTTGATGGGCAGTGTGCGTTTGGTCGACAGCGCCATGCCTTTCCTTGAGAAAAGCAAACACCCCGCTATCGTCACCATCTCTAGCGTGTCAGGCCGTGAGATTGACTTTGCTTCTGGCCCCTACGGCGCATTCAAAGCCGCCTTGGTGCATTACACCCAAGGTTTGGCTTACCACTTAGCAGGCAAGGGCATTCGTGCCAACAGCGTGTCACCTGGCAATACCTATTTTCCAGGCGGTGTGTGGAGTCAAATTGAAAGCGGTAACCCCGACTTCTTCAAAGTGGCTTTGGGTATGAACCCCACAGGTCGCATGGGTACGCCGCAAGAGATGGCTAATGCCGTGGTGTTTTTGGCCAGTCCTGTGGCCAGCTTTATCACCGGTACCAACTTGGTGGTCGATGGCGCTTTGACCAAAGGCGTTCAGTTGTAAGTTTTTTGGTTTTTTTCCAACCGACTGTGCTCTAGGTTTTCAAACAGAGCCAGCATCCATTCGATGCGCTGGGGCATGGCGCGGTTGGGAAAGCCTGTTAAAGCCA
This sequence comes from Comamonadaceae bacterium, assembly GCA_027490485.1. GTDB lineage: Bacteria > Pseudomonadota > Gammaproteobacteria > Burkholderiales > Burkholderiaceae_C > Limnohabitans. The sequence continues at coordinate 1,768 of JAIXYA010000290.1, read as the reverse complement.
AGCGAACCGAAGCGGTTTCTTGGCACTGTTCAACCAAGTACGCAATACCGGCTAACGGTTGTGGTGGGTTGCGCTGGGTAAATATCCAACCGGATTGCAAGCGTGCTTGTGTCAGCAAAACCGCTTTGCGAAAACCGCTGACCACTGCGCGGTGGTTGACAGAGTCCAAGCCCAAGCTGCGTAACTCGTTGCCTATTTCTCCGTAAATCAGGCCGGCAGCCAAAATGGCTGAGCGACAGTCTCGTGGTAATTCTGCGATGCCTGCCATGGAGCGTTTGTAAAGACGATCGGCTTCTTCTAGGACTCGGCTGATAACGCGTTGCACTGCGGGGTTGCACTCAGGGTGTGCCATCCATGTGGCGGGCTCCAATCCTTCTTCCCGCATCCATTGCAGCGGCAAATAAATACGCTTGTTGCGAGCGTCTTCTCCCACATCACGGGCGATATTGGTCAACTGCATGGCCACACCCAGTTCACAGGCACGCGCCAAGGTGGAGGCCTGTTGGGGGCCCATGATCCAACACATCATGGCACCCACGCTGCCTGCCACACGGGCAGCATAACCATGCAAATCTTCCATGGTTTCATATTGACGTCCATGCCCGTCCCAAGCAAAACCGTCAAGCAAGGCGTCAAGCAAATGACGCGGTAGCGCATGTCTGTGCACCACAATGCACAAAGCACGGTCTTCCACGGTGTCCGTGGGTGTGCCCGCATACATCAGGTCGAGTCGGTGATGCAAAACACGCAGGCTGTCTTCGATCACTCCTCCTTGGTCGACCATATCGTCTGCCACGCGACAAAACGCATACAAAGCGATAGACGCAGACCGAACACGAGGCGGTAAGAAACGACTGGCCGCAAAAAAAGTTTTAGAACCGCCCCGCATCATTTCGACGCAAGCGTCCAAATCGTCGTCTGCTTGGTCAGTGAATGGCAAAGGCATGGGGAACCACCTCTTCTAATAATTTGGCTGACATCAATACGCTGGGAACACCTGCACCGGGTTGGCTGCTGGCACCCACCATGAATAAATTCTGTACATCTTCGCTGCGGGTATGCGGCCTAAACCATGCACTTTGCGTGAGCACCGGCTCCAAGCCAAAACCTGCGCCTTGGTAAGACCACAAACGGTCTTGAAAGTCTTGGGGCGTCGTGACCTTGGAAGTAACCACATGCTGTTTCAAATTGGGCAATACCGCGTCTTGCAACACCGTGGCAATGGCGTCACGGTACTGCTCAGTGATGGCTGGCCAATCGGTACCGCTGCTCAAGTTGGGTACCACCGACAAGGCGTAAAAGCTGTCGCAACCCTCTGGGGCTAAAGATGGGTCGGTGGCTGTGGGGCGGTAAAGGTACAAGCTGAAGTCTTTGGCCAGCTTGTGGTTTTTGAAAATGTCTTGCAGCAGCTCTTTATAGCGAGGACCAAGCACCATCATGTGGTGTGGAACATCACTGTATTGGCGATTGGTACCGAAGTACCAAACAAACAAACCCGAGGAATACTGGCCCTTGGCAATACGACGGTCGGTCCAACGCTTTCTGTGTTGCGGTTCAACCAAATTTTTGTAGGTCCATGCTGCATCAGCATTGCTTACCACGATGTCAGACCCAATGAATTCACCATTGGCCAACTCAACGCCGACAGCCGCACCATTTTCTACGCGTATGCGCGTCACTGGTGTGTTGTAGCGAATAGGGATGTTGCGGGCTTTTATCAAATTAACCAAGGCTTTCACAATGGCACCCGTGCCACCCATGGCGGAAT
>JAIXYA010000218.1 GCA_027490485.1 Comamonadaceae bacterium | reverse complement strand
TGTAAATGTTGGGCCACCGCCAACGCGTTGCTGCAATGGCGGTCCATTCGCAAAGACAAGGTTTCTGCACCTTGAAGCAATAAGAACGCATTGAAGGGCGACAGCACCGGCCCGAACGTGCGCATGCCTTCCATTCGGCATTTCATGGTGAAACCAAAGTCGCCAAAGGTTTCATAAAAACGCACACCGTGGTAGCCAGGCGAGGGCTCGGTCATGGTGGGAAAGCGGCCATTGTCCCAAGGAAACTTGCCCGACTCGATGATGATGCCGCCCATGGTGGTGCCATGCCCACCGATGAATTTGGTTGCCGAATGGATGCTGATGGCTGCACCCCAAAGAAACGGTTGGCACAAATACGGACTGGCAAACGTGTTGTCAATGAAAAGCGGCACACCCGCTTGGTGACCGATCTGGGCAACGGCCTCGATGTCCAGCACATTCAAAGAAGGGTTGCCCATGGTCTCGGCATACACCGCTTTGGTTTGCGCTGTGATGGCACGGGCAAAGTTCTCGGGGTCTGTGCTGTCAACAAAGGTAGTTTCTATGCCCAGTTTTTTGAAGTTCACGCCCAGTTGGGTGTGGGTGCCGCCATACAGCGTTCGAGCTGCCACGATGTGGTCACCGGCTTGGCAGACGTTGAGCAAAGCAATCATTTGAGCAGCCATGCCGCTGCCTGTGGCCACAGCGGCTCTACCGCCTTCCAGCGCTGCAATGCGTTCTTCCAATACGGCTACCGTGGGATTGGACAAACGGGAGTAGACGTTGCCAAAGGTTTGCAAGTTGAAAAGGCTTGCTGCGTGTTCAGGGCTGTCAAACACGTAGGAGCTTGTTTGGTAGATAGGTACAGCACGGCTACCTGTGGCAGCATCGGGAATTTGCCCAGCATGCAGGCTCAAGGTGTCAAAACCAAACTTGCGATCAGCCATGGTGTGTCAATGAGGAGGTAAAGGGCGGCGGGCTGAAATCACGCCGGTGTTGACGCCAAACCATCCCAGTCCGCCAAATAAACGGGCGTGTTCAATCTTGACGCATCGGTCCATGACCACCGTTAAACCAGCATGAGCGGCAATATTCTGGGCTTCTTCATTCACCACTCCCAACTGCAACCACAATACCTTTGCACCTATGTTGACGGCTTCTTGGGCGATACCCGGGGTGTCAGCAGGTTTGCGAAAAACATCTACGATATCCACGGGGTGAGGAATGTCTTTCAAGCTGGGATAGCAGGTTTCGCCCAGTATTTCTTGGTATTTTGGGTTCACGGGGATGATTCTGTACCCATGCTCTTGCATGTATTTCGCAGCGAAATAAGAGGGGCGAAACCAGTCGGCAGACAAACCGACAACCGCCAAAGTTCGGTGGTTTTGCAAAACGTGGCGAAGGGTTCGTATGTCGCTCATAAGAGTCATATTAGCCCAAAAACAGAATAAATTTGCTTTATTTCCAAATACAAGGCATAGTCCGCAACTTCGATTATCAAGTTTTTGTCGTTGTAGTTCGTTTCTAGTTCTGCCCCTTACACGGTATTTCTCCCTTCGTCTCATCGCTTTCTTGACCTTCGACCCCGAGGGGGGCTTCCCTTTTTTTTAAAGAAATGTAAGACATGGCAACAGGTACAGTGAAATGGTTTAACGAGTCCAAAGGTTTTGGTTTCATTACTCCCGAAGATGGCGGCAAAGATTTGTTCGCACACTTTTCAGCAATCCAAAATCAGGGTTTCAAGACCTTGGCAGAAGGTCAGCGCGTCAGCTTTGACGTGACCACCGGCCCCAAAGGCTTGCAAGCTTCCAACATCAAATCCGCCGATTAAGCGCCAGACGCTTTAGGCCGGAAGATGTCCAAAGAAGAAATGCTGGAAATGTCCGGCATGGTGCGCGAGGTGCTTCCCGACTCGCGCTACCGTGTCACTTTGGACAACGGCCACGAACTCGTGGCCTACACCGCTGGCAAGATGCGGATGCACCACATTCGTATTTTGGCGGGCGACAAGGTCACATTGGAGCTCTCTCCCTATGACATGACCAAGGGTCGCATCACATTCCGTCACATCGAAGGCAAAGGACCCAGCGGTCCCAGAAAACGTCGATTTTGACTTCCAGCCCAACCGATACAAGCGGTTTGGGCTATTTTGTCAAGCGAGAAACTGTCGCTATCGCAGGTGGCGCAGATTTAAATATTCGCTCCCTTTTAGACAAACAACAATGGCATGACCCTTTGGGTGAAGCCTTGGCTTTGGGTGTGTCTTCCGCCACCTGGCCTTTGTTTGGTTTGGTATGGCCCTCGGCGCAAAAAATGGCCGATCTGATGCAAACATGGCCTTTGCATAATTTACGAATACTTGAAATTGGGTGCGGCTTGGCCTTGGCCAGTTTGGTGATTCACCGGCGTTTGGGAAATATCACCGCCTCCGACTGTCACCCCTACACGCAGCGATTTTTGAGCGCCAATTTACTTTTGAACGCATTGCCCGTGATGGCCTACCAAAGCGGTCATTGGGCACGTGAGAACCCGCAGTTGGGTGAATTCGATCTCATCATTGGCAGCGATGTGCTGTACGAGAGAGACCACCCGGCACAACTCGCTGACTTCATTCAACGACACGCTGCAAGTCACGCCCAAGTGCTGATCATTGACCCCAACCGAGGTCAACGCAGTGCATTCAACAAGCGCATGGCTGTTCACGGTTTTGGTTTGAGTCGCAGCGATATCGTGTTGCCCTTGCATGACTTAACACCCTACAGAGGCAGTCTGCTGAATTACCAACGAGACTGATAGCTCTTCAATCACGGACAAGATTGATACAGATCAATCTGTTGAATTGGAAGACACCTATGCTGATCCATACAACAACCATGGATAAAGTTTGCGTATGAATGTCATCAGGCGGCCAAGCGGCACCGCCATCTGTGTGTTCATCATGCTCATGCAATGTGTTCCCCCTGCATGGGCGGTAGAAAAACTGACCTTGTGGCCGACCATCTTTTTTTTGCGCGGCCAAGACCTGTGTCAATTCCAAGATGCCTACGGCAGCTCACGCAAAGAACTGGTGAACCAAGCCTTAGAGCAATTGACGGGTTTGATCGCTTTAGGTGTGAATGCGCCCGAAGCGGTTTACGCGATTCAAAAAATGGATGCCTTGGTGGACAAAAACAAAGCCATGGCCACCGAAGGTTTCGGCATGGACATCACCTTAGAGGCGACCCTGAAAGCCTCTATCAATTCGCTTTCTCGCAATATCAACCCGCAAAACACCCGTTTAGAGTTCGCCAATCCTGCAAGCCACGATGAGATTTTGGACAGCTTGCGAAAAAACCAGCGCTTTGACTCCAAAGATATTGCTTTATTGAGCAAGGTGAAAGGTTTTGTTTGGGGCACCTACAGTTATTCGCCGGGTTGCAAAGGCGATGTGTTGGTCACCATCCATGTCGTGTTGCCTAAAGGCGAGTCGGTCAGCTTCCAAGACGTTGGCAAGCCTGAGACGGTGATGCGAAAAATCGCTGCACAAATGGTGATGCATTTTCAAAAGACCAGCTTCCCCAGCATGGTCATCATGGGTAACCGCATCTTGGTGTTGGTGGGTGCACCCGGCTCATCCATCAACCAAGCGCCTAATCCCAGTATTGCCAAGCAGGCTTGCCAAATGGTGCAAGCTCGCTTACCTACAGAAAATGAGTACGAGTACTTATCTATCTTGGGTGACTGGAACGGAGGGGTCTCACTGAACCATATGTTCTGGGCCTTGCCTGACAGACAGGTTCTGTCGCCAGACACGCGTAACCCAACGCCTGTTCGTTCGCATGCCGAGGTGCAATTTGC
>JAIXYA010000301.1 GCA_027490485.1 Comamonadaceae bacterium | reverse complement strand
TTACTGGGCAGTGGATTGCCAGGGCAAAGTGTGCTGCAGCTGGCCCAAAGTTTGCTCGACCGTTTCCAAGGCTTGGCCGGTTTGCTCCATGCCAGCCCCGAGCATTTGCGCCATACCAAAGGCTTGGGTGGACTGGCTCGGCGTTCACAGTTGTTGGCGGTGGTTGAGTTGTCACGCCGCGCCTTGCTGCAAAAAATGCGGGCCCGCGACATCATGACCGACCCCGACAACGTCAAACAGTTTTTGCAACTTCAGCTGGGCCAACAACCGCGTGAGGTGTTTGGGGTCTTGTTTTTAGATGGCCAAAACCGCCTGCTGCGCTTTGAAGAAATGTTCAGCGGCACCTTGAACCAAACCTCGGTTTACCCACGCGAAGTGGTCAAGCTGGCACTCTTGCTGGGTGCTTGCGCGGTGATTTTTTCGCACAACCACCCCAGCGGTGAGGTGCGCCCCTCGCAAGCTGACGAAAAACTCACCCAAGCCTTGCGAACTGCGTTGGCCTTGGTCGATATTCGGGTGCTGGACCATGTCATCGTGGGGCCTGGGCGCTGCTGGTCTATGGCGGAGCACAGCGCATGGTGAAAGCACGCAGTCTGCAAGATTTGGCAGCCATCAAGAACCAACTCAAAGCCAAGGCCGAAAAGGCAGCCGCGCTAGAAGCGGCCAGGCTGGAAGCGCTGCGCCGCGCCAATGCGGAGAAAAATTTGTTCGTTCGTGCAGTGGGTGCGGTGACCACACTGGACCATGCGCCAAGGGTAAGTTTGTCACCAGAACCTGCCAAGCCCTTGGCCCAACAACAACGCCTGGATGACGTCAATGTGCTGCGCGAAAGCCTGAGCGACGACTTTGATGTCTCAACCCTTTTGGACACCGATGACGAACTCAGCTACCGCAGCCAAGGCATAGGCACCGATGTCACCCAAAAGCTGCGCAAAGGGCATTGGAGCTTGCAAGGGCAAATCGATTTGCATGGTTTGCGAAGTGACGAGGCCCGTGACGCTTTGGGTCAATTTATCCGCGACGCCACCAAACGCGGTTGGCGTTGTGTCCGGGTGGTACATGGCAAGGGGCTAGGGTCGCCTGGCAAAACGCCTGTACTCAAAGCCAAGGTGCAGCGTTGGTTGGTGCAAAAAACCGAGGTGTTGGCGTTTGTGCAAGCCAAAGGCTCTGAGGGCGGCGCAGGTGCTTTGGTGGTGCTGCTGAAATAATCGGGATCTGACCCCAATTAATCGTCATCGCGAGCGAAGCGAAGCGATCCCATCACAGCGCCTGCCGCAAGGTATCCACCACCGGGCGGCGCAGCACCTCACGCAAACCCCACCAACCGGCACCCCAAGCCAATAAAGCACCGCTCAGCACCCCAAACAAAGGTACCCAAGGCGACGCGGTCCAAGCAAACTCAAACACATACCGCGCCAAGCCCCAACCCATGGCCACCGCCACCAGCGCGGCCAAGGCCCCAGACAGAGCGCCCACGCCCAACAGTTCAGCGGTTTGCACTTGGCGCAGCAACTGGTTGCCCGCCCCCAGTGCCCGCAGCACCGCGTATTCACGGGCACGTTCTTCACGCGTGGCCGTCACGGCGGCAAACAACACCACCATGCCCGCTGCCAAGGTGAACGCAAACAAAAACTCCACCGCACCAATCACCTGACCCAAGACCTTTTGTATTTGGTTGATGGTGGCACCCATGTCCACATTGGTGATATTGGGGAAGCGGTTGACCAAGGCATTGTCAAAGCCGACCTGATCGGGTGCGCGGTAGGCGGCGATATAGGTCATGGGTATATCGGGCATGGCTGAAACCGGATAGATGGCAAAGAAATTGGCACGCATGGAGGTCCAATCAACCCGCCGAATCGAGGTGATACGTACGTCTACCACCACACCTGCCATGTCAAAACGCAGTTGGTCGCCCAGCTTGAGTTGCAAGGTTTTGGCAATCCCCTCCTCCATGCTGATGGCGTTGGCTTCTTCTGGTTTCCAAGTGCCTTGCACAACTTGGTTGTGGGCAGGGGCTTGGGCAGCGTGCGAGATATTGAATTCCCGTTCAATCAAACGCTGCGCACGCTCATCGGTGTAGCGCTCAGCGCGGACGTTTTCGCCGTTGATTTGAACCAGTCTTCCTCGCAGCATGGGGTACCAGTCCCGTTTGGCGACACCCGCTTCATCCAAGGTTTGCAAAAATTCTTGTGACTGTGTGGGCTGAATATTGATGACAAAGCGGTTGGGCGCATCCGCCGGTGTTGCGTTGCGCCAGCTGTCGACCAAATCGGTGCGCAACAGCACCAGCAACATCAGCGCCAGCAAACCCACCGACAAGGCACTGACCTGCACCACGGTGTAGCCTGGGCGGGCACTGATCTGCCGTGTTGCCATGCGCAACCAAACAGGCAGGCCGCTGATCTGCATCGCACGGCGCAGCGCCATCACCCCCAACCAGGCCATGCCAGCAAACACCAGTACTGCGCCAGCAAAGCCGCCCACCACCATGGAACCCAACCAAAGGTCGCGACTGGCGCTCAACAGCAAGGCGGAGAAACCCAACAAACCCAAGCCCATCACACCCAAAGACGCGGCACGCAAGGGGCCCAGGTCACGGCGTATCACCCGCAAAGCTGGCACTTGTGCCAGTTGCAAAATAGGCGGCAAACCAAAGGCTGCGAGCAAGGTCAAGC
>JAIXYA010000107.1 GCA_027490485.1 Comamonadaceae bacterium | reverse complement strand
AGTAAGCGCAGATGTTGCGGTCGCGGGCAAACAGTTTGCTGTTGGTGAGACCAGGCTTCAAATCGAAGGGGTTGATGCGGGGCATGCCCTTGGTGCCAATGATGCTGTTGACGGTGATCATTGACTGTTGGCCGGTGATGGCGTTGTGACCACCTCGGTAAACCGCAATTTCAATGCCGGCTTCCCAACGCACCTCGTCAGCCGCATAGTGGATCACGGCTTGTTCGAGTGAAATCCAAGACTGGGGGAGCCCTTGGGCAGACAGCTTCAAGACCTTCAACTGGCACCTCCTGAGAGATAAGCGAGCACTGACGTCGATTCCTAGACAATATACCTTGTTTCAATGACGCTTCTTTGACCCTCCAGCGAATCCCCATGCGTATTTACCGAGGTTTCCACCATCCCCAACTCGCCTCGGCCTGCGCCTTGACGATAGGCAACTTTGACGGAGTGCATCGCGGTCACCAGGCCATGTTGGCGCTGCTCAACAGTGAAGCGCGTCACCGTGGTGTGCCCAGTTGCGTCATGACTTTCGAGCCGCATCCGCGAGACTTTTTTGCGCAACGGCTGAACAAACCGGAGATGGCACCCCCGCGCATCGCCACCTTGCGCGACAAACTCGCTGAACTCGACGCTTGCGGCATCGACCAATGCGTGGTCATGCCTTTCAATGCGTGGCTCTCCAACCTTTCGCCTGACGATTTTGTAGAGAAGGTATTGGTGCAAGGTTTGGGCACCCGCTACATCTTGGTGGGGGACGACTTTTGCTACGGCGCCAAGCGTGCCGGTGATTACGCCTCCTTGTCACGCAGCGGTCAGCAATTGGGTTTTGAGGTGGCAAGGATGAACAGCTACGAAGTGGCTGACCCCAGCCAAGCCCATGCCAGTGTTCGTGTCTCCAGTTCTGCTGTGCGCGAAGCGCTCGCACAGGGGCGCATGGCGGATGCGGCGCAACTGTTGGGACGCCCCTACGCCATCTCGGGTCATGTGGTGCACGGTCGCAAATTGGGCCGAGAACTCAACTGCCGCACCCTCAATTTGCGCTTCACCCATTGGAAGCCTGCGGCCAGTGGCATCTTCGTGGTGCAGGTGCATGGCCTCACCGATCAAGCGCTGCCAGGTGTTGCCAATTTGGGCATTCGCCCCTCCCTCGATCCCAACGATGTCAACGGGGGGCAAGTGCTGCTGGAAACCCATTGCCTAGACTGGCCCGACAGCCTGGGGCTGGATGGGGGCTACGGTAAACTCATCCGAGTGGAATTGCTCCACAAATTACACGATGAACTGAAGTACGACAGCCTTGAGGCTCTTCAACAAGGCATCGCCCAAGACTGCATGGACGCACGTCAGTGGTTTGAAAAAATATGAACGATAAAACCAACACCCCCGACACCCGCATCAACATGATGGACACGCCCTTCCCGATGCGGGGCGATTTGCCCAAGCGCGAACCGGCGTGGACCCAAGCATGGTCCGACCAAGGCCTTTACAAAAAGCTGCGCATCGCACGCCACGGCCAACCCCTGTTTGTGCTGCACGACGGTCCGCCCTATGCCAACGGTCAGTTGCACATTGGTCACGCACTCAACAAAGTGCTGAAAGACATGATTGTGAAAAGCCGCCAACTGGCAGGCTTTGACGCGCAGTACATCCCCGGTTGGGACTGCCACGGCTTGCCGATTGAAAACGCCATCGAAAAACTGCATGGTCGCAAGCTGTCTAGAGACGATATGCAGGCCAAAAGCCGCGCCTTTGCCACCGAGCAAATTGGCCAGCAGCGCGAAGACTTCAAACGCCTGGGCGTCTTGGGTGACTGGGAGCGTCCCTACCGCACCATGGACCCAGCCAACGAAGCCGGTCAAATCCGTGCTTTCAAACGGGTCATCGAGCGCGGGTTTGTCTACCGTGGCTTGAAGCCTGTTTACTGGTGTTTCGATTGCGGCTCCTCACTCGCTGAGTTTGAAATTGAATATGCCGACAAGAAAAGCGACACCTTGGACGTGGCGTTTTTGTGCGCCCAACCCGAAAAGTTGGCCACTGCCTTTGGTTTACCCAAGTTGGACAAGCCAGCCTTCGCGGTCATCTGGACCACCACCGCGTGGACCATCCCCGCCAACCAGGCTTTGAACCTCAACCCCGAGTTGAGCTATGCACTGGTCGACACCGACAAAGGCGTGTACATGTGCGCTGAAAGTTTGGTGGACAAGTGTCTGGAGCGCTGGCAACTCAGCGGCCAGGTGATCGCCACCACGCTGGGCAGCAAGCTAGACCTGATTGAATTCCACCACCCGCTCTCGCATGTGGATGCAGGCTACCAACGCACCGCGCCGGTGTACCTGGCCGATTACGCCACCGCCGATGATGGCACCGGCATTGTGCACAGCGCTCCTGCTTATGGTTTGGACGACTACAACAGTTGTTTGGCCCATGGCATGAAGTACACCGACATCTTGAACCCGGTGCAAGGCAATGGCGCGTATGCCGCCGACTTTCCGCTCTTTGGCGGTCAGCACATTTGGAAAGCGGTGCCGGTCATTTTGGAAGCGCTGAAAAATGCCGACCGCTTGATGGCCACCCACCCCATCACCCACAGCTACCCGCATTGCTGGCGGCACAAAACACCGGTCATTTACCGTGCTGCGGCCCAGTGGTTCATCCGCATGGACGAGGGCGAAGGCGTGTTCACCAGCCACAAAGCACCCAAGACCTTGCGTCAACTGGCGCTGGACGCGATCGAGCACACCCAGTTCTACCCCGAGAACGGCAAAACCCGTTTGCGCGACATGATCGCCAACCGCCCCGACTGGTGTATTTCGCGCCAACGCTCTTGGGGCGTGCCGGTGCCGTTTTTCTTGCACAAAGACAGCGGCGAATTGCACCCCCGCACCATGGCCATCTTGGACCAAGCCGCAGACATGGTGGAGCAAGGCGGCATCGAGGCCTGGAGCCGCGTGACGGTGGAAGACATCTTGAACCAAGCTGGAGACCAGCCCGAGCAGTACACCAAGAGCACCGATATTTTGGAGGTGTGGTTTGACTCTGGCAGCACCTTTGAACACGTGCTGCGCGGCAGCCACAAAGACGCCTACGACAGAGCGCCCCACCATGACAGCGGCCCCGAGGCCGACTTGTATTTGGAAGGCCACGACCAACACCGTGGCTGGTTCCACAGTTCCTTGTTGCTGGGCTGCGCCTTGTACGACCGTGCGCCTTACCGTGGTTTGTTGACCCACGGCTTTGCCACCGATGGCCAAGGCCGCAAGATGAGCAAATCCCTGGGCAACACTGTGGCGCCGCAAGAGGTGAGCAACAAGCTGGGCGCTGAAATCGTGCGTCTGTGGGTGGCCTCCACCGATTACTCGGGTGATCTGAACATCGACGACAAAATTTTGGCCCGGGTGGTGGACGCCTACCGCCGCATCCGCAACACCCTGCGCTTTTTGCTGGCCAATGTCAGCGATTTTGACCCTGCCAAGGACAGCGTGCCTTTCAAGGACTTGTTGGACATCGACAAATACGCCTTGTCACGTGCTGCGCAAGTGCAAGCCGAGATTTTGGGCACACGCAACGCCCAAGGCGTGTTTGAAGGCGGCCACTTCGGCCAGTATGAATTCCACCCCGTGGTGTCCAAATTGCAGTTGTACTGCTCGGAAGACTTGGGGGCGTTTTATTTGGATGTGCTGAAAGACCGCCTCTACACCACCGCGCCCAAGTCCTTGGCGCGGCGCAGTGCGCAAACCGCTTTGCACCAGATCACCCACGCCATGCTGCGTTGGATGGCGCCTTTCCTCAGCTTCACCGCGGAAGAGGCCTGGGGCGTGTTTGGCGACTCCGAGTCCATCTTCCTGGAAACCTACACCGACATGGGTGCAGTGGACGCTGCCTTGCTGGAGAAGTGGGCGCAGATTCAAGCGGTGCGTGAACTGGCGAACAAAGAAATTGAAACCAAACGCAGTGCGGGTGAACTGGGTGCCTCGCTGCAGGCCGAGCTGACCATCCGTTGCGAAGGCGCAGCTTATGAGGTGCTGGCGTCTTTGGGCACTGATTTGAAGTTTGTCTTCATCACTTCGCAAGTGGTGCTCGCCAAAGGCCCCTTGCAAGTGGAGGTAAAAGCCAGTGCCGCCACCAAGTGCGACCGGTGCTGGCATTACAGCGAGGATGTGGGCCAACACGCCGACCACCCCGCCCTGTGTGGTCGCTGCATCAGCAATTTGCATGGCGCGGGTGAAGTGCGGCATTTCGCCTGAGCCATGGCCAAAAACACCTCTCCTTCCATGCTGTTGTGGCTGGGCATTGCCTTGGTGGTGCTGTTGGCCGATCAGTTCACCAAGCTGTTGATCGTTGGCAGTTTTCAGCTGGGCGACAGCCAAACCGTCACCTCGTTTTTCAACCTGGTGCGGGTGCACAACAGTGGCGCGGCGTTTTCGATGTTGTCTACCGCTTCGGGCTGGCAGCGTTGGTTCTTCACCGGCATTGGCATAGTGGCCACGTTTTTCATTTTGTGGCTGTTGCGCAGCCACCCCACCCAAAAATTGTTTTGCTTTGCACTGGCACTGGTGTTGGGCGGCGCGGTGGGCAATGTGATCGACCGTATTGCCTATGGCCATGTGGTTGATTTTTTGGACTTCCACTGGGACTGGCTCAGTCCCGTGTTTTATGAAGGCCATTTCCCCGCCTTCAATATCGCTGACAGCGCCATCAGCGTGGGTGCGGTTGCTTTGATCGTGGATGAATTGATCCGGGTCAGGCGCGGGGCTTGACAGTTTTTTTCAAGCGCTGATGGCCAAGTGAGCGATGTAGCCTGATCGTGTTTCACCCACTGCCTTGGCCTTGGCATCCAATCGTGCCAGTACACGTTTGGGTAGCGTGATGTTCACCCTCTCTATCTCGTCTGATAAAAGCGCTGGGTCAATCTCTGCAATTGCCCAAACCCAGCCTTT
>JAIXYA010000232.1 GCA_027490485.1 Comamonadaceae bacterium | reverse complement strand
GCTCAAGCACCCTGCATGGAAACCGCCAGACGCTGCTTTTGGCGCTATTTGGTCTTCGATATTCACCCTTTGTGCCATCAGTGCTTGGTTGGCGTGGCATCAGGCGCCGACTTTGGCCCGGCGCAGCAAGGTGGTGGGGCTGTTCCTTTATAACGGTGCTCTCAATATTTTGTGGAGCTTTTTCTACTTCCATTTGCAACGACCCGATTGGGCGATGTGGGAGTGGCTTTTCCTTTGGCTGAGCATTATTTGGCTGATTCAGGGGCTCTGGCGTGAATCCCGCTTGGCCTCCCTGTTGGTTGTTCCTTATTTAGTATGGGTTTCAGCTGCAGGGGTGCTCAACCATGACACCGTCATCCTGAATGGTCCCTTTGTGCAGGCTTTGTCATGGTTTATCCCAGTGTCAACCTAGGGTATGGGGGCCGCGTTTTGTTTAAACCTTAAAGCTGAGTGAGAATCACGGCTTTATTTTCTCCCCTCGGGGTAACTTTTTATCGGAGATTTTTATGACCCGTCGTCGCGAATTCATGATCCAAGTCAGCGCTGGTAGCGCCGCCTTATTGGCTGGCGGTTTTGCCATGGCCAACACCATGGTTGCCGAATCCGACCCCCAAGCAGCCGCTCTGGGTTACAAAGCTGACACCACCAAAGTCGACGCTAAGAAATTTCCCACCCACAAGGCCAGCCAAAACTGCGGCAACTGCGCTTTGTTCCAAGCCAAAGCCGGTGACAAAGCTGGTAATTGCCCCTTGTTTGCAGGTAAGCAAGTCGCTACTGCTGGCTGGTGTAACGCCTACGCTGCCAAATAAACCGCTTTTCTCTGGGCTGCTGGTCAGCCCTCCATCAAAACCCCTGTTGCTGACGCCTCAGGGGTTTTTCTTTCCCACAACAAAATACTTGACTAAAAAAATAAACTTAAGAATTTAAGGGGTTTACGCTAATTGTTGAACTAAGTTTTAAGTCCGAGTATCAGACCTCACCTTTTTTTTTAACCCCTGAGGAGACAGTATGGATAAAAACTTAAATACAGTAGCACCCTCTGAAGCCCAAGGCGCGTCTGCCAAGCCTTTGAGCTTGGCCCGACGTGGATTTTTGGCCAGTGCCGCTGCCGGCGTGGCCGCTGCGACAGCCACTGTCACAGCCAGCGCCAATGACAAATTTCAGCAAGGCCGTGACTGGACAGGTAACCACCCCGTCACCTACCCTGAGCCCGCTTTTGAAGTGTTGGATAAGCGCTTTAGCGGCCGACAAGGCAACGCCACACTGCAGCGCATTTGGCACGGTCAAGGCCACGACGCCGCACTTTGGTGTGAAGGCCCTGTGTGGATGGGCGACTGGGGCTGTTTGCTGTGGAGCGACATTCCCAACAACCGCGTTTTGCGTTGGACCGAAGAAACCGGCGCTGTCAGCACTTTCCAATCAGATTCAGGCTACTCCAATGGCCATTCACGGGACATTCAGGGTCGTTTGATCGCTATGGAACACGACACACGCCGTGTGCGTCGTCGCAACTATGACGGCACATGGACTGTTTTGTGCGACAGCTTTGGCGGCAAAAAACTCAATGCGCCTAACGATGCAGCCACCACACCTGATGGCTCTATCTACTTCACAGACCCTGGCTACGGCATCATGGGCCCCTATGAAGGCCACAAGGCAGAGTTCGAATTGCCCACCCGTGTGTACCGCATCGCTCCCGATGGCAAGGTCACCGTGGCGGCCGAAGGCCCCATGCGTCGTCCCAACGGCATTTGCTTCTCACCCGACTTCAAGAAATGCTACGTGGTTGACACTGGCGCGACTGATGGTCCTGGCAACCCTGCCAACATCATCGTGTTTGATGTGAAAGACCAAAAACTCAGCAACCCCAAAATCTTTGCTGACTTTGCACCTGGTTTCACCGACGGTATCCGTTGTGACACCGATGGCAATGTGTGGTGCGGCTGGGGCTGGGGCGGCATGGAAACCAACGGCGTGCGTGTCCACCATCCCGATGGCACTATGTTGGCTTTCTTGCACACGCCCGAAGTGATTGCCAACCTGACTTTCGGCGGCACCAAGCGCAACCGTTTGTTCATGACCGGCTCCACTTCCATCTACGCTTTGTACGTCAATGCGCAAGGCCATGCCTTAAGCTAAACTGACTCTTAACCGGCGCAGCTGGCCCCACAATGCGAAAGCGTTGTGGGGTTTTTTCATGGCAAAAGCACCCTAGTGAATACCCTTAAGCGTCAACTTTAATTGACACATTCAAGTGGCTTGGGATTACATTAAAGGCAGCGCACGGTTGGCTAAAGAGGCAGGCAGATGAGTTCATTGTTAAAAAATATCAATTCACCCGCAGACTTGCGACGTATGTCCCCTGCACAGCTGCGTCCGCTCGCAGACGAGCTACGCTCATTTGTGCTTGAAAGTGTTGCCAAAACAGGCGGACACCTCAGCTCAAACCTCGGCACGGTGGAACTCACGGTGGCGCTGCATTACGTCTTCAATACTCCCCATGACCGTTTGGTCTGGGACGTGGGTCACCAAACCTATCCGCACAAAATTCTCACTGGTCGACGCGACCAAATGCATACTTTGCGGCAACTTGATGGCGTGGCAGGCTTTCCCAAACGTGACGAAAGCGAATTTGATGCTTTTGGCACAGCGCATTCCTCCACCAGTATTTCTGCCGCTCTGGGCATGGCCTTGGCGGCCAAGCAAAAAGGCGAGCAGCGCCGGTGTGTGGCCATCATTGGCGATGGTTCCATGACCGCGGGCATGGCCTTTGAGGCGCTCAACAACGCAGGTGTTTCTGACACCAATCTGTTGGTTATCCTTAACGACAACGATATGTCGATCAGCCCGCCCGTCGGTGCGCTCAACCGCTATTTGGCGCAACTCATGAGCGGCCGGTTTTACACTGCCGCCAAAGAGGTGGGTAAGCAGGTCCTGAAAAATGCGCCTCCGCTGTTTGACTTGGCTCGCCGTTTTGAACAGCAAGCCAAAGGCATGGTGGTTCCTGCGACTTTGTTCGAAAAATTTGGCTTTAACTACATCGGTCCCATCGACGGTCACGACCTCGACTCACTGATTCCCACGCTGGAAAACATCAAGCACTTGCAAGGACCGCAGTTTTTGCATGTGGTCACCCGCAAAGGCCAAGGCTATAAATTGGCTGAGATCGACCCCATCGCTTACCACGGACCTGGCAAATTCGACCCCAAGGTGGGCTTGGTGCCCCCGGCAACTGCGCCTAAACAAACCTTCAGCCAAGTGTTTGGCACGTGGTTGTGCGACATGGCGGCCGTGGACCCCAAATTGGTGGCCATCACACCCGCCATGCGCGAAGGCTCGGGCATGGTGGAGTTCCACCACCGCTTTCCCGACCGCTACCACGATGTGGGCATAGCCGAACAGCATTCCTTGACCTTCGCTGCTGGTTTGGCCTGCGAAGGTTTAAAGCCGGTGGTGGCGATTTACTCTACGTTCTTGCAACGCGCCTATGACCAACTGATCCATGACGTGGCCTTACAAAAATTGCCCATGGTGCTGGCACTGGACCGCGCAGGCATTGTGGGAGCGGATGGCCCCACCCATGCGGGTGTGTATGACATTCCTTTTCTTCGTTGCATTCCACAGGTCAGCATCGCTTGCCCAGCGGACGAAAACGAATGCCGCATGTTGCTCAGTACGGCTCACGCACAAGACCATACCGTGGCGGTCCGCTACCCACGCGGTTCGGGGGTGGGCACACCCATGAGCGCAGGTTTGCCCACGCTGCCCTTTGGCAAAGGGGAAGTGCGCCGCCAGGGCAAAGGTGTGGCGATGTTGGCCTTTGGCACCATGCTGTATCCAGCCTTGACTGCCGCAGAAAACCTCAATGCCAGTGTCGCCAATATGCGCTGGGCCAAACCCTTGGACACAGAACTGTTGCTGCGTATGGCCGCCAGCCATGAGGCCTTGGTCACTGTTGAAGAAGGCGCACTCATGGGTGGCGCTGGGTCAGCTGTGCTTGAGGCTTTACAAGATGCAGGCATCAACATTCCCGTACTTCGTTTAGGGGTACCCGATGTGTTCACCGAGCATGGTGACCCGCAAAAAATCCTGTCCTCTTTAGGATTGGATGCAAAGGGCATTGAAGCTTCCATCAAGAAACGTTTTGCGCTAAATCTCAAACCCACAGACGCTACGGTTAATCCCAGTTTGAAACTGGTGGGCTGATACACTCGCCGCGCAAACTATTCACTCTTTGGAGACATAAGCATGGATCGTCGTTCTGCTCTTAAAAACGCGGGTATTTTGGGTGTGCTGGCCGCTGGCACTGCACCTGCTGTACACGCCCAAGCTGCTATTCGGTGGCGCTTGGCCTCAAGCTTCCCTAAATCGCTTGACACCATTTACGGTGCTGCTGAAACCTTTGTGAAAAAGGTCGGCGAATTGAGCGGTGGCAAATTTGTGATTTCTTCCCATGCGGCTGGTGAACTCATGCCTCCGTTTGGCGTGGTCGATGGTGTACAAAACGGCACCGTGGAAGTTGCGCATACCGCACCTTATTATTTTTTCGGCAAGGATGAAACCTTTGCCTTGGGATGCACCATTCCTTTTGGTTTGAACAGCCGACAAATGTCCTCGTGGATGTTCCAAGGCAATGGCTTGAAGCTCATGCGTGAGTTTTACAAGCAATACAACATCATCAATTTCCCTGCTGGTAATTCTGGTGCGCAAATGGGGGGGTGGTATCGTAAGGAAATCAAATCTGTCGCTGATATCAAAGGTTTGAAAATCCGTGTGGGCGGCTTTGCAGGAAAAGTCGTTGAGCGCTTGGGTGGCGTGCCGCAAAACATCCCTGGTGGCGAGATTTACCAATCCCTCGAAAAAGGCACGATTGATGCCGCCGAGTGGATCGGCCCCTATGATGATCAAAAATTAGGCTTCAACAAGGTGGCGCCGTTTTACTACTACCCTGGTTGGTGGGAGGGATGTTCCCAGCTGGATGTTTTCATCAATGACAAGGCATATAACAGCTTGTCTCCTGAAAATAAAGCCATTATCGAGTGTGCTGCAGCTTACGCGCACATTGAATGTCAAGCCAAGTACGATGCCCGCAACCCCATTGCACTCAAGCAATTGGTCGCCAGCAAAACCAAGGTCTTGCCTTTCCCCAAAGACCTGATGGACGCGGCTTTCAAAGAATCCATGGCTTTGTACGACGAATTAAGCGCCAAAAATCCTAACTGGAAAAAAGTCTACGCTGACTATTCTGCTTTCCGTCGCGAGCAAAACCTGTGGTTCCGTTTTTCTGAAGCCACCTTTGATCGTTACATGCAAAGCGTCAAACTCTAAAAGGATTCCATGACCATCTCTATGTACCAGGCCAGTGTGCCGCGCATCGTCAATATGCTGACGAATTTAGACCACCTGTTGGACAAGGCCTTGGTACATATAGAAAGCAAGAAATGGAATGAGGCTGCTTTGACGCAGTTTCGTCTTTACCCCGATATGCTTCCCATGACGCGGCAGGTGCAGATCGCTTGCGATACCGCCAAAGGTGTGGTGGCTCGTTTGGCGGGGGTCGACATACCTGCTTATGAAGACAATGAAGTGAGCTTTGCTGACCTGAAACAACGGATTGCCAAAACCATGGCTTTTATCAATGGCTTTGGCCCCGAGCAAATCGACGGCACCGAAGACAAAGACATCGTCACCAAGCGTGGCGATGTGGAGACCCACTACAAAGGCATGCAGTTTTTGCTTAACCACGCCATGCCCAATATATATTTCCATGTCACCACGGTCTACACCATCCTCAGGCACAACGGCATTGAGATAGGTAAACGAGATTACTTAGGCAAGGTATAAAAAAGCCCCGTCAGGGGCTTTTTTCATGGCGGGGGACTCAATCCCCGTTCAGGGCTTTTGGGTCGCGTCTTTTTCCAACGCGTCTTGCATCATCTTCATGGGGTCGTCAGCTGGTGCTTCGCCCCCTTCAGTTGGTGGTGTGTGTATGGCGCCGGCATCCGCATCCGCTTGTGTGGCGTTCATCATCTCGTTTTGCACCTGCTCCATGTTCAAGGTTTCTTCCTTGTCCAAACCGCTGGAGACAATGCTTGGGAAGGCGATGATGAGGCCCACCATGATGATTTGAATCACCACAAAGGGCACAGCACCCCAGTAGATTTGACCGGTGGTGACAGGCTCAACAGTTTTTTGCGTGGGCTTATCAAAATAGGCCTTCAAGGGGGCAACGCTGCGCAAGTAGAACAAGGCAAAACCAAATGGAGGATGCATGAACGAGGTTTGCATATTCACAGCAAGCAACACACCAAACCAGATCAAATCAATGCCCAGCTTGTCAGCGACGGGGCCCAGCAAGGGCACCACAATGAAAGCCAACTCGAAAAAGTCGAGAAAGAAGGCCAATACAAAGATCAAAATATTGACAACGATCAGGAAGCCGAGTTGACCGCCAGGCAAGTCGCCCAGCAGGTGTTCCACCCAAATGTGTCCATCCACCCCTTGGAACACCAAGCTAAAGCAGGTCGAACCAATCAAAATGAACACCACAAAGCTGGCCAGCTTGGTGGTGGAGGTCATGGCTTGGCGCAGCAACAGCCAGCTGAGGCGGCCGCGAGACACCGCCATGATGATGGCACCCAAGGCACCCATGGCGCCGCCTTCGGTAGG
>JAIXYA010000024.1 GCA_027490485.1 Comamonadaceae bacterium | reverse complement strand
GGGCGATGTGCAGCGCATCAGCGCTCGCATTGCATTGCGCCAAGTGCGTCCCCGTGAGTTGGTAGCGCTGGGTGCCGCGCTGCAACGCGCCAGTGCTCTGCCCGATGTGTTGAAACCAGCTTTGCACACCCCGTGGCTCACCACCTTGGCAAACGCCTTGTTGGCGCCGCCCGAATGCGCTGCCCTGCTGCAAGCGGCCTTGCTGCCCGAGCCTGCTGCCATGGTGCGGGACGGCAACATCATCAACCACGGTTTTGACGCGGAGTTGGACGAGTTGCGCGGCATTCAAAACAACGGTGACGAATTTTTGTTGGCGCTGGAAGTGCGTGAGCGTGAACGCAGCGGTATTGCCAACCTCAAGGTGCAGTTCAACCGGGTGCATGGCTACTACATCGAGGTGACCCAAGGCCAACTCGACCGTGTGCCTGACGACTACCGCCGCCGCCAAACCCTGAAAAACGCAGAACGTTTCATCACGCCTGAGCTGAAAGCCTTTGAGGACAAAGCCTTGTCAGCGCAAGACCGGGCTTTGGCGCGTGAAAAGTTTCTCTACGAACAACTCCTGGACAGCTTGCAAGCCTTTGTGCCAGCCCTCACCCAAGTGGCTTGGGGCTTGGCCACCTTGGATGTCTTGGCCGCCTTGAGCGAACGCGCCCTCACCCTCCATTGGTGCGCCCCCGAACTGGTGAACACGCCAGGCATCAGCATCACGCAGGGTCGCCATCCCGTGGTGGAGTCCAGGCTGGCAGAAACAGGTGGCAGCTTCATCGCCAATGACACTTTGTTGGGGCCTACACAGCGCATGCAAATCATCACCGGGCCCAACATGGGCGGCAAGTCCACCTACATGCGGCAAGTGGCGCTGATTGTGCTGTTGGCCAGCATCGGCAGCCATGTGCCTGCCAGTGCCTGTCGCTTGGGGCCGATCGATGCCATCCACACCCGCATTGGCGCGGCTGACGATTTGGCCAACGCCCAGTCCACCTTCATGCTGGAGATGACCGAAGGGGCGCAAATTTTGAACAACGCCACACCGCAAAGTCTGGTGCTGATGGACGAGATCGGCCGTGGCACCTCCACCTTTGACGGCTTGGCTTTGGCCAGCGGCATCGCCACCTATTTGCACGACAAAACCCAGGCCTACAGCCTGTTTGCGACGCATTACTTCGAGCTCACCGAATTCGCTTCCAGCCACCGCGCTGCGTTGAATGTGCATGTCAGTGCAGCTGAGAGTGGCAATGACGTGGTGTTTTTGCATGAAATTCAACCCGGGCCGGCCAGCAAAAGCTATGGCATCCAAGTGGCGCGTTTGGCGGGCATGCCTTCGGGTGTGTTGAGCCATGCCAAACACGCCTTGGCCGCGTTGGAATCGCAAGCCCAAGGCAGCCGCGCCCAGGTGGATTTGTTTGCCGAGCCGCCAGAGAGCTTGGACAGCGGCCCCAGCCCCTTGCAAGCTGCTTTGAACCACATCGACCCTGATAGCCTCACGCCCCGTGAAGCGCTGGATGCGCTTTACGCTTTGAAGAAACTCACATGACGACTGCGACCGCCAGACCCCTTCCCAGCGGTACACCGCTGGTGCTTTTTTTCCATGGCAACAGTTTTCCGGCCAGCACCTACCAGGTCATGTTGAACGAATTGCGCCGCCGTGGTTTGCAGGTGCACACCTTGGAAAAAATCGGCCACAACCCGGCTTACCCAGTCACCAGCAACTGGCCGCATTTGGTGGAAGAGGTGCATGCCTTTGCCCAACCATTGGTGAACGCACACCAAGGCCCCGTGGTGTTGGTCGGTCATTCGCTAGGGGGCATGCTCAGTTTGATGCTGGCTGCGCTTTACCCCGAGTTAGCGCATGCGGTGGTGATGGTGGATGCACCGGCCGTGGCAGGTTGGCAAGCCAATTTGTTGCTCTTATCGAAAAAATTGTCATTCACCGCCAAGTACTCGCCTGGTGCCGTCAGCAAAAAACGCCGCCACCAATGGGGCTCTTTGGATGAGGTGCGCCAGCATTTCGCGTCTAAGAAAAACTTTGCGCGTTGGCACCCCGGAGTCTTGGAAGACTATGTGCAGCATGGCACCCATGAGGTAACGGTGGATGGGCAAGTCCGCAGAGAGCTGAGTTTTTCACGCGAGATTGAAACCCTCATCTACAACACTGTGCCCCACCATTTGGAAAGTCTGATCAAACGCCATCCGCTGAAATGCCCCATCAGTTTGGTGGCCGCAAGGCATTCGAGAGAAATGAAATTGGCGGGCATCGAGTTCACCAAGCGCATCACCAAAGGGCGCATCACCATCATCGATGGCACCCACTTGGTGCCCATGGAAAGCCCCTTAGCCACCGCGGCCGCCGTAGAAGCGGCCATACTGAACATGCTGGGCCCTGTGGTGGCTAAAAACTAAGCTTGCCAGACCACCATGCCGCTGTATGCGGTGGCCAAGACCACGATGCCAAAAGCGATGCGGTACCAGGCAAACACCACAACGCTGTGGGTGGCGATGTAACGCAACAACCACCTGACGCACAACCACGCACTCAGAAAAGAAAACATCAAACCCACTGCAAACATGGGCACATCAGCCATGCTGAGCAGAGCGCGTTCTTTGTAGAGGCTATATACCCCTGCGCCGATCAGCGTGGGAATGGCGAGGTAAAAAGAAAAGTCGGTGGCGGCTTTGCGGCTCATACCCAACAACATGCCGCCGATGATGGTGGCGCCGCTGCGGCTGGTGCCAGGCACCATGGCCAAGCATTGCACCAAACCCACTTTCAAAGCATCCATAGGCGTCATACTTTCCACGTTGATAATGCGCGCATGGTCGTCAGGGTGGCCTTCATGCAAAGGTTTTCGACCCCAACCTTCCACCCACAAAATGATGAAGCCCCCAATGATGAAGCTGGATGCCACCACGGTGGGCGTGAACAGATGCGCTTTGATGGCACTTCCAAACAACAAGCCCAAGACCACAGCAGGCACAAAAGCAATGAACACATTCAGGACAAAACGCCGCGCCAAACGTTGAGTGGGCAGTGCAATCACCGTGCTTTTGATTTTTTGCCAGTACACAAGGATGACGGCGAAGATAGCGCCGGTCTGGATGGCGATGTCAAACACCTTGGCTTTGTCATCATCAAAACCCAGCAATGCGCCCGCAAGAATGAGGTGACCAGTGGACGAGATGGGCAGAAATTCGGTCAAACCCTCGACCACACCCATGACAGCGGCTTTCAAAAGCAACATGAAATCCACGACGTATCCTTTTGATTAAATTGGGTTTATTCTAAACTCCAGTGAATCTTTATACATTTAATCCTTCCCATGCAATTAACTCCTCTCATCGCTGTTCACATGACCGCTGCCATTGGCGCAGTGGTGATCGGGCCATTTGCGCTTTGGGCTCGCATGGGGTCTACCCAACGGCCTTGGCTGCACCGCGCCATGGGTTATGCCTATGCCACCTTCATGCTGCTAGCGGCCACAACTGCTTGCTTTATTCTTGATTTCAATTTACCCAATTTCAATGGCTTTACCGTCATCCATTTATTGATTCCGGTCACCTTGGTCAGCTTATGGGTCGCTTTTCGTGCTATCGCCAGAAAAGACTACGTCACGCACCGCATCACTATGCAATCTCTTTATATCAGCGCTTGTCTGATTGCGGGCGGGTTTACTTTGCTGCCCTCACGCTATTTGGGAAACTTGATTTGGCATGCGTGGTTGGGGTGGTTTTGATTCAGTCAACCTCCCAAAACTACCAAACCTCCAGCTTCAAGCGCTGCTTTGGAATATTGGCAAATGCTTTGTCGCGGCTGACCAAAATGGCTTTCAAAGCCACCGCATGGGCCGCGATCATCATGTCAAAGTCGCTGAGGTTGATTCCTTGCGACTCCAAACTGCTGCACAGTTCGCCATAGCAGGTGGCGGCCGTCGCATCCCATGGCAATACATCCATATGCAAAAGCACTTGGGTCAGGGCATTTCGCAATGCCATGGGCTGACCTCTGCGCTGAATGCCATATTCAATTTCAGCCAAAGTCACGCTGGAGATAGCCACCTGACCAACGGGCAATTTAGCTAAACGCGCCAACAAGCTTGACTCCCGCCCCTGCATGATGTGGCTGATGACGTTGGTGTCCAGCAAGTAGCGCTGGGTCATTTTTTGGCTGAGTCGAATGGGTCGCGACGTGCGCTGGTTAGGCGGCGCTCAATCAACAACTCTTCTTTGG
>JAIXYA010000197.1 GCA_027490485.1 Comamonadaceae bacterium | reverse complement strand
CAAGGCGACAACAAGCGCTTGCGCACATTCATGTCGGTCACCGTTAAATTCAGAAGTTCTTACTCAAGTCCATGCCGCTGTACAAAGAGGCCACCTGTGCCTCGTAGCCGTTGAACATCAAGGTTTTGCGCTTTTTGTTGAACAAGCCGTCTTCGCCAATGCGCCGCTCGGTGGCTTGGCTCCAGCGCGGGTGGTCCACATTGGGGTTCACGTTGGAATAAAAACCATACTCGTTGGCGGCCGCCTTGTTCCAAGCCGTGGCAGGTTGTTTATCGGTAAAGCGAATTTTCACAATGCTTTTGGCGTTTTTAAACCCGTATTTCCAAGGCACGTTCAAGCGAATCGGTGCGCCATTTTGGTTGGGCAGAATTTCTCCGTACATGCCAAAAGTCAGCAGCGTGAGCGGATGCATGGCTTCGTCCATGCGCAGGCCCTCGATGTACGGCCAGTCAAGCACACGCGAGCCGACATTGGGCATGGTCTTGGGGTCAGCCAAGGTCACAAACTCGATGAATTTGGCGCTGCCCAAGGGCTCAACATGTTTGACTAAAGTGGACAAAGAAAAACCAATCCAAGGGATGACCATAGACCACCCCTCGACACAACGCATCCGGTAGATACGCTCTTCCATCGCACCCAACTTCATCACCTCTTCCAATCCCAAACGCATGGGCTTTTTCACCAAGCCCTCTATCTCCAAGGTCCATGGCTTGGTCTTCAAGGTGTGGGCATTGCGTGCGGGTTCAGACTTGTCGGTACCGAATTCGTAATAGTTGTTGTAAGTGCTGGCATAGGTATATGCCGTGGGCACATCCACCGCCAAGGCGTTTTCAAGCGCAGAGCGCTTGCTGGCCAAGGCTGGTAATTTACCGGGCACCACGGTGGGGGTAGGGCCAGTTTGTGACCAAGCCGCACCCATGCCTGTGAGCAAACCCAAACCCAGGCTTTGCTGTAGCAAGGCGCGCCGGTTCAGGTAGGCGTGTTTGGGGGTGATATCACTGGGCAAATCGGTACTGGCAGCGTCAGGGGATAAGCGAATCAACATATTGAGAGTCTCCAAACAAAAAGGGCCGACATCACGTCAGCCCTTTTGTGCGGTTGAGTGAAACAAAAGTTTATTTCAAACCTGCAATGTAGTCAGACAAGGCTTTGATTTCCTTGTCATTCAATTTGGCGGCGACTTGGCTCATTTGCAGGCTGTTGAGGCGCACACCGTCGCGGAACTGGGTCAGTTGCGAGGTGGTGTACTCCGCATGCTGGCCGGCCAAGCGGGGGTATTGAGAAGGAATGCCAGCGCCTGTGGGGCTGTGGCAACCGGAGCAAGCCGGAATTTGGCGATCGGCAATGCCACCACGGTAGATTTTTTCACCCAAGGTGGCGAGGTCTTTGTCTTTGGCAAAGCCGGGCTTGGAAGTTTTAGTGGCCAGAAAAGCACCGATATTGCGGGCATCGTCTTCGCTCAAAGAGGCAGCCAAACCGGACATGATGGCGTTGGCGCGCTTACCCGATTTGTACTCAACCAATTGCTTAGCGATGTATTCAGGGTGTTGCTGGGCAAGTTTGGGGTAGATGGGTGCGCCAGAATTGCCATCTGCGCCATGGCAAGAAGTACAAACAGCGCCATACAAAGCGCCGCCCTTGGCAGCGTCAGCTTTGGCTGGAGATGCGGGTGGGTCGTTGGCAAGTGCTAGGCTGGTGGCAGCCAGTGCACAGGTAGCAATCAGCAATCGGGCAAAGAAAGTCATGGCTTATTAGGGTTATCAATATTGCGGGTGATTCTACAATGTAGCCCTGTTCGCCTCTTTGGGCGTTCTGGAAGAAACCCTTTGGCCTCAAGCTCACCCCCGCTGGACGACGCACAGGCGCAGCGCATCAAACAGGCCGTGGGCTGGTTGCATACGGCTCGCTTTTTGACCACCGCCGCCCAATTGCACCACCTCCCCGCCTACGAGCAACCCGAAATTGCGTTTGTGGGGCGCTCTAACTCGGGCAAATCGACCTGCATCAATGTGCTGACCCAGCAGCGGCAACTGGCCTATGCGTCTAAAACGCCAGGGCGCACCCAACACATCAACCTGTTTGCACTGGGTCGGCAAAACCAAACCGATGCGGTGCTGGCTGACTTGCCAGGCTATGGCTATGCCGCTGTGCCCAAGGCCGACAAAGTGCGCTGGCAGCGTGTCATGGCCAATTACCTGATGACGCGGGACAACTTAAAAGGCGTGGTGCTGCTGTGCGACCCCCGCCTTGGTTTGACCGAGCTCGATGAAATTTTGCTAGAAGTCATTCGTCCCAAAGTAGAAGCAGGTTTGAAGTTTTTGATGCTGCTCACCAAGGCCGACAAACTCAACCGCAGCGAAGCGCAAAAAGCCTTGTCGATCGCCAAACTGCAGTCCGGTGGGGGCCAAGCCCATTTGTTTTCGTCTTTGAAAAAACAAGGTGTTGAAGAGGTGAGCATGGAGCTGTACCGCTGGACCCACCCCGCACCCTCCCCCGAGTCCACACCAGCGCCGACAACTGTTGTATGAAGCAGCAATCATTCAGTCTCTCCAATGGCATCAGCTTGGACTGCCGCATGGCTGGAGAAGAAGGCCGCCCTGTGATGCTGTTTTTGCATGGCTTCCCAGAAGCTGCCTTTGTGTGGGACGAGATGCTGGCGTTTTTTTCTGATCCAGCGCATGGCGGCTATTTATGCGTGGCACCCAATCTGCGCGGTTATGCAGGGTCTAGCGCACCCAGCGATGTCGCCGCCTACCGCGCCAAACACTTGGTCCAAGACTTGGTCGCTTTGAAAGAGCTGTTGTCGCCACAACAGCCCTTGGCTTGTCTTGTGGCCCATGACTGGGGCGGCGCTGTGGCTTGGAACATGGCCAACCAACACCCTGAGTTGATGCGCCAATTGGCCATCATCAACTCCCCTCACCCTGGCACTTTTTTGCGCGAGCTGCAGTTCAGGCCCGAGCAACAAGCTGCCAGTGCCTATATGAATTTCCTGATTCGCCCCGATGCAGAAGTCTTGTTGGCCGAAGACGACTACCGCCGTTTATGGGCTTTTTTCACCAATATGGGTGCGGTGGACGGCCCCTACGCTTGGTTAACTGAGGACGTCAAAGCGCAGTACCGCGAGGTCTGGTCGCAGGGGCTGACCGGTGCGCTGAATTACTACCGCGCCTCCCCACTGCGTCCACCGCGTGAAGCCGATGCGGCTGCCGCAGCGATTACCTTGCCCAAGTCCATGCTGGATATTTTGGTGCCCACCTTGGTGTTGTGGGGCATGAACGACATCGCCTTGCCACCGGGCTTGGTCGATGGTTTAGAAGACTACATCCCCGACCTGAGATTGCAGCGCATCGCGGATGGCAGCCATTGGTTGGTGCATGAACAACCCGCTTTGGTTGCGCAAAGCTTATGGGCCTTTTTACACAAAAATTAATCTGTGCCGGGCGGGTACAGCGAAGCTTCGTCGTTGGGCCGTGACTTGAAGCGCTTATGCACCCAGTAGTACTGCGTGGGCATGGTGTCAATCCAAGTTTGTAAACGTTGGTTCATCATGGTGGTGTCGGCTTGCACATCCTCTGTCGGGTAGTCCGTCCATGCAGGATGCACCTGCACCTCGTAGCCATTGGCGGTCAAGCGGGTGGTGACCGGCACCACCGGCACCTGCCCCAAGCGAGACAAACGCGGCAGTGTGGTGACGGTTGCAGCAGGCACACCGTAAAACGGCACAAAAATCGATTCTTCTAAGCGGAAGTTCATATCTGGCAAGAGGTACAGCAAATCACCTTGACGCAAGGTGCTGACGATGGCTTTGAAGCCATCTTCTCGGCGAAACAAGCGCACCTGCCCAAAACGCTCGCGACCTTGCAGCACCCATGCATCAATGGCTGCTGAACGCTGAGGCGTGTAGATGGTGGTGAAGCGGCGCTGCATAAGCAAACACAGCGCGGTCCAACCTGCGTCCAAGCCCACAAAATGCGGCGCAAAAATCACCGCACCCTTGCCTTGCTGCAAAGCCTGCACCTCTCCCACCATGTGCAAGCGGCTGGCCACCAAGCCAGGGCTGCCGTGCCACAGCCAAGCGCGGTCCAACCATGCTTGGGCAAACAACACCATGTGGGCCATCCCCATGCGACGCTGCTCTTTTGCGCCTGCTTCAGGAAAACACAAAGCCAGATTGGTCAACACCACTTTGCGCCGTTTTCTGGCGGTCAACCAAAGCAGCTTGCCCAGCACCCAACCCAAACCGCGCAACAGCGGCAAAGGCAAGAAACGCAAAACCAGCATCAGCCCAAGCACCACTGCATTCATGTTCAGTCGCCTGCACGCGGTTGTTTGTCCCGCGCATAGCCCCACAGGTACTGGTCGGGGCGGGACAACACCATGCTTTCGATGGCTTGGTTGACCAACAAGGCAGCGTGTTCAAGCGATGTATCGGGCTTGTTCAAGGCCTGCAAACTGGGTGGCAGAACATGGAACACATAGCGGCCGGCATCTAGGCGCTCACACCATGCCAGCAACACAGTCGCGCCGGTTTGCTGCGCCAATTTGGGCAACAAGGTCATGGTGTAGACCGGTCGACCAAAAAACGCTGCCCAAACACCTTGGCCCTCAGGGGGAACTTGGTCGGGCAAGATAGCGGTGAAACCACCGGCATGCAAATGCTTGACCAAGGCGCGTACCCCGCGCAAAGAAGCGCTGGCAGTTTGAAAGAACTGCCGCTGCCTTGACAGTCCCACCACCTCTTGCAACCACGCTTTGCGCGGTGGTCTGTACAAAGCCAGCAAATCGCCGTGCTGGGGGCCCAGTTTTTCTGCCACAGCTTGGCCGCCCATTTCCCAGCAACCCAAATGGGGGGACAACAAAATCACGCCCTTGCCTGCTTGCATCGCCTCTTCGAAATGGCCAAGACCTGTCCATTGCACTCGCGGCAACACCGATTTACCCTGAGCTCTGGTCCACAGCCATGGCAGCTCTGCCACCATCTTGCCGGTGGCAGACACAGCGTCGCGGGTTTGCGCCCATGTCAAACCAGCGGCTTGAGTTTGCCGCTGAAACTGATGGCGATAGGAAGCCGATAGAAGCCATACCAACCAACCCAAGCCTGCGCCCAAGCTCTGCATCACAGGCAAAGGTATCAAGGCCAGAAAACGAAACAAGCGGGTCATGGAAAAGACTTTGATTAGAATGCCCATTGTCGCTGAGTTAATGAAGCAACTTGCAGGGCGACACACTCGAAAGAGTCGGCTGGTTTCCAGCCATCTGCTAAAGCGTTCGCCGCACTCCTTGTTGAGGCAACGCGTTAATCAACCACAGGAGCATTTTCATGGCGAACGACTATCTCTTTACATCCGAATCCGTCTCTGAAGGCCATCCCGACAAAGTCGCTGACCAAGTGTCAGACGCGATTTTGGATGCGATCTTCAAGCAAGACCCCCGCAGCCGTGTGGCCGCTGAAACCCTGACCAACACCGGTTTGGTGGTGTTGGCCGGTGAAATCACCACCAACGCGCATGTGGACTACATCCAAGTCGCTCGCGACACCATCAAGCGCATCGGCTACGACAACACCGACTACGGCATCGACTACAAGGGCTGCGCGGTCATGGTTTGCTACGACAAGCAGTCCAATGACATCGCCCAAGGTGTGGACCACGCGTCTGACGACCACCT
>JAIXYA010000139.1 GCA_027490485.1 Comamonadaceae bacterium | reverse complement strand
ATATTTACAACTTTTCAAAATAGTACTTAATAGTTGTTTAAATTTTTAGAAGAAACCCTTTGAGGGAAAATACCGAGTGTATTCTGAATTCAGAATACTACATTCATGGGAATGACTTTTTAATTGCTATGAAAAAACCCCATCTCCCACCTACTCCCTGCCAGGGTTGCGCTGGCAACACCTCCTGCTCAGACTTGGACCGTCGTCAAATATTGCAACTGCTTGGCTCTGGCTTAGCCACCTCTTTGCCCTTCATGGCGAGCAACGCCTCGGCCCAAGCAACACCGCTGTTATTGGTAGATGCAGATGCCGAGCAAGGCTTTGCCCCGTTGCGTCCCAGCGACTTGAAGGTGGCTAAACCTTTGTTGGCGTTTCCCTTTGATACCCAAACAGGAAAGCCCAAAAATGAATCTCGCGCCAACAAACTGGTCTTGATTCGCTTGCCTGAAGACCAAATGGAAGCAGCCACCAAAGGGCGATCAGTCGGTGGCGTTTTGGCTTATTCAGCGCTTTGCACCCATCAGGCATGTGATGTCAAAACTTGGATTGCCAAAGAAAAGGTATTGGTGTGTTTTTGCCATGCCTCCAAGTTCGACCTGTTGGATGGCGCCAAAGTCGTTGATGGCCCTGCTTCCCGACCCTTGCCCAGTTTCAGCTTGAAGCTCGAAGGCGAATTTCTCGCTGTTGCACCCAGTTCCCCCGCCAACCAGAGTTCCTAACCCTGGTTTTTTACACGACTCACCTTCAGGAGAAAAACCATGAGTCATTTGATAAAGACGCTGTCCATCGCAGCGCTTGGTGCTTGTGCCATCTTGGCGCATGCCGATACCAAGCTTGGACCCTACGAACCCGTGACCGATGCACGGTTGATCAACCCAGAGGCCAAAAACTGGTTGATGTACCGCGGCAACTACCAAGGCTGGGGCTACAGTCCGCTGGAGAAGATCAATTCCAAAAACGTCAAAAAACTTGACTTGGCTTGGTCTTTTTCCACTGGTGTCACCGAGGGACACCAATCGCCCCCGATCGTGAACAACGGCTATATGTACATCACCACGCCCAACGGTCAGGTGATTGCATTGAACGCCATCACGGGTGAAGAACTCTGGCGCTACAAAAAAGAAATTCCTCCCGACTTGCTGATGCTGCACAACACCAACCGTGGTGTGGCACTTTATGGGGACAAAGTCTATGTGGCCACCGTTGATGCCCACCTGATTGCGCTGGACGCCAAAACCGGCAAGGTGGTTTGGGACACCACAGTAGGCGATGTCAAAGCCTTGCACTACATCACTTTGGCGCCCTTGGCAGCCAAGGGCAAGATTTTGGTCGGCTCCTCAGGTGGCGAAACCGGTGTGCGCGGCTATGTGGCCGCCTTTGATGCCAATTCAGGCAAGGAAGCTTGGCGTACGTTCATGACGGCCGCTCCGGGCGAACCCGGCGGCGACACATGGCCTGGCGACACCCACAAAAATGGCGGTGCCAGCGTCTGGATCACCGGCACTTACGACCCTGCAACCAATATTGCATATTGGGGCACGGGCAACCCCGCACCCTGGCCAACCGAAGGCCGTCCTGGCGACAACCTCTACAGTACCTCAGTCGTTGCCCTGGATTTGGACACCGGCAAAATCAAGGGTCACCATCAGTACCACCAAAACGACGCATGGGACTGGGATGAGGTCAGCGCACCTGTGCTGATTGACACCGAAGTCAACGGCCGCAAAGTCAAAGGTGCGATCCATGCAGGCCGCAATGGCTATTTGTGGATGCTGGACCGTCAAGCCAGCGGCAAAATTGATTATGTGAACGGTCTTCCCTATGTCTACAACGATGTGTTCAAAAGCATCGATAAAAAGACAGGCCGTCCCACCTATGACGACAGCAAAAAGCCTGGCATGGGCAAAGCCGTGACATTCTGCCCCTCCTTGTGGGGTGGCAAAGATTGGCCTCCAGAAGCTTGGAACCCCAAGACCAAGCTGTTCTACATTCCCGCCAACAACAACCTGTGCTCAGAGTTGCCAGCAGCAGACCCAGTAACCTACAAAAAGGGTGACCTCTACATTGGTTACCCGATTGAAGGTGTTTTGGGCAGTTTGCGCTACCAAGACGGCAAAAAACCCGACAGCATTGGCGAATTGCAAGCTTGGGATTTGAACACCGGAAAAATGGCTTGGTCGCACAAATACGACCGCGCCATCTGGGCGCCGCTCTTGACCACAGGTGGCAACCTGCTGTTCACTGGTGGTACCAACGACCGCCTCTTCCGTGCGTTTGACGCCACCAACGGCAAGGTGCTGTGGCAGTACAGCATGCCTTCTGGCGTGACCGCCGTGCCCTCCTCTTTTGAGGTGAATGGCGAGCAGTACATTGCGGTGCAAGCCGGTTGGGGTATTGACGCAGAGCGTATGCAATCTGGCATCAACGCCCTCAACAACACCAAAACTGCAGTTCCCCAAGGTGGTACTGTGATGGTATTTAAGCTGGAAAAATAAATTTGAACATCCTCAGGTGAGGGGGCGAGCATCGTCGCGGACTGCTTGCTCACCCATCTTTCAAGGCTGCTTAGGCAGCCTTTTTTTTCCTCAAAAAAAGGACGGTTGCGATGCAAGCATTTCTCTTTATATGTTTGAGGTTGACCATCTTCAGCGTGCTGGTGTCTGCTGTTTCACTGGCCAGTGCTTTCACCTTGTCCAATGGCGAAGAGGTTGTATGCCCTGTGACGCGCAATGGTGTGTCAGGCTTTGCCACAGAGATTTGGAACACCTACACCACGCGCACCGACCGCAACCCCGAATTGGGCAAGGCGGTGGCCGTCATGCGCTTGGATGCCAACGATTGGCCGACCATCATCATTGACGCTCAGGCCTACCTAAGAACCGCCAAAGGCACACCGGCTCAATGGGACTTTGTGTATTTCCATGAATGCGCCCACGCGCAAAAACCCGAGTTAAGTGAAATTGGCGCTAATTGCGCCGCTTATTTTGAAATGGACAGCCGTGGTTTGATGGGTTTTTACAGCTTCAAGGAACTGGAGTCAGCCCATATGGGCATGATGAATTTGCCCATGGAATATGGCGGCTCAGGGCCGCAGTTTTGGCACCAAACTTTGCAGTGTGTGCGAAAAGGCCGAGAAGAAAACCTTAAGTGACTGCCTGCGACTCGAAAGCGTCTATGAATTTTTGGCGCAAATGCCTGTGAACAATTTTCCCTGTGGCGGTGCGTGGCAGGTCTTGGCTTTGCAGAAATACAAACTGACGTGGGCGCTTGTAGCCAGCCAAACGGCTGCTGCAAAAGTCTTGCAAGGCTTGGTTGCTGGATGTGGCTTGATCCCTGAGCACCACAGCTGCCAACACACTTTCTCCCCACTTGGGATGAGGCACCCCCACCACCGCAACCTCTTGAATGTCTGGATGCGACGCGAGCACGTTTTCCACTTCGCTGGGGTAGACATTCTCACCACCGCTGATGATCATATTGCTCTTGCGGTCGATCAGCCAGATGTAGCCATCCGCGTCTCGCTTGGCCATGTCGCCCACGGACACCCAAGCGCCAGCAAAGGCTTCAGCGGTTTTTTGCGGTGCTTGCCAATAGCCCTCAAATGCATAAGGCGTGCAGGAAAACAACTCACCCACTTCGCCATCGGGGACTTCTTGCCTGTTTTCATCCAGTAATTTGATGGGTCCACTGCCGGCCCACTCACGTCCCACCGAGCCCAATTTGGTGAGTTGGTCTTCGGGACGAAGCAACGTCACCCAACCGGCTTCGGTGGAGCCATACAACTCATACAGGCTGCCGTTTTCAAACAAGGCCATGATGTCGCGCTTTAAGCGTTCGCTGGCAGGCGCAGATGAAATCAGCAGTCGCCCCACACTTGCCAATGCGTAACGTTCTTTGACCTGCTGAGGCAGTCCTAACACCATGATGTAGTGCGTAGGCACCAAGGAAGTGAAAGTGATGTTGTGCTGCGCCAAGT
>JAIXYA010000057.1 GCA_027490485.1 Comamonadaceae bacterium | reverse complement strand
CTGAGCGATGCCGACTGGACTGCCATCAACGCCGCTGACGCCATCATTTTTGGCTCACCCACTTACATGGGCATGGCCTCATGGCAGTTCAAAAAATTCGCCGATGCCACTTCCAAGCAGTGGATGAGCGGTGCGTGGAAAGACAAAGTGGCCGGTGGTTTCACCATTTCTGCCAGCCCCAGCGGCGACAAACTGTCGACTATCCAGTACTTCATCACCTTGGCCATGCAACAAGGCATGGTGTGGGTGGGTCAGCCTGCCATGAACGACGGCAACATCAACCGCATCGGCTCCAACTCAGGCGTGATGGCCCAAGTCGGCCCCACCAGCCCCGCGGCTGACATTCCCCAAGGCGACTTGGACACTGCCAAAGCCTACGGTGAACGCGTGGCCCATGTGGCTGCCAAATTGCGCGGTTGATTTTTCACAGACCGCTTCCAACCGCTTGGTGCGACAGTGCCAAGCGGCTTTTTTTTGGGGAGTTGGGTTAGTATGAAGCTATGAAAATTTTGAGCATACTGCCATGGGCAGATTGGTTGGTGCTGGTATTTTTTGCAATGATGTGGATTGGCTATGCCCAATTTGCCAGCCGATGGTCGCTGCAACGTCCCTCTATCTTGGCCGCCACCAACCGTTTTCGACTGCGCTGGATCAAGGTGTCCTTGTCACGCGATCCAAGGGTGCTGGACGGCATCATCACCCAGACCTTGTCGAACACACCGGCGTTTTTTTCGTCCACCACCATACTGATCATGGGCGGTTTGCTTGCTCTCATGGGGACCACAGACAAAGCCGCCGAGTTGGTGCGGGAAATTCCTTTTTCTCAGGCCACCCCTATATTGGTGTTTGAGTTCAAGATACTGGTGTTGATCGCTATTTTTGTGTATGCCTTTTTCCGTTTTTCGTGGTCGATGCGGCAATACACATTTGTGGCTCTGATGATCGGTGCACTGCCTTCACCCGAGTTTTTTGCGGCGCAACCTGACAAGGAAGACGATTACGCCCAACGTGTCTCCGCCATGACAGGGCTGGCAGCTGAAACCTTCAACGACGGCTTGAGGGCCTATTACTTTTCGTTTGCGGTGATGGGTTGGTTTTTCTCACCCATGGCGTTTGTGCTGACCACCTTATTGATCGTGGCGATTTTGTACAACCGCGAGTTCCGCTCGGATGTGCTGGGCGTGCTCAACGACGGCAATTAAGAGAAATTCAGGCTCGTAAGGCAGAAGCACTGAATTCCATGGCGTTTCTTTAGGTGGTGGAAATGCCCAACTTACCCAGCAAGGCCTGATCCTTTTGCCAGTCTGGGTTACCTGTGGTGAGCAATTTATCGCCATAAAAAATGGAATTGGCACCTGCCATGAAACACAAGGCTTGTATGGCTTCACCCATTTGCTGACGCCCAGCCGACAAACGCACACGGGCTTTAGGCATGGTGATTCGAGCTACTGCAACAGTGCGAACGAACTCCAGCAAGTCAAGGGACTCGGTGCCGTGTAAAGGCGTGCCTTCAACTTGAACCAAGTTGTTGATAGGTACGGACTCAGGGTAGGGCGTCAAGTTGGCGAGTTGGTGGACCAATCCAGCGCGTTGTGCGCGGCTTTCGCCCATGCCAACAATGCCCCCGCTGCACACATGCATGCCTGCTGAACGTACATGGGCCAGCGTATCAAGACGTTCTTGGTAATCCCGCGTGGTGATGATGTCGCCATACAACTCTGGCGTGGTGTCCAGGTTGTGGTTGTAATAGTCCAAACCGGCTTGTTTTAGCGTGCCAGCTTGGGATTCAGTCAGCATGCCCAGTGTGCAGCAGGCTTCCATACCCAGTGATTTGACCGTGCGAACCAGTTCGGCGACTTTTTCTACATCACGGTCTTTGGGTTCACGCCAGGCCGCACCCATGCAAAAACGGCTTGCGCCATTCTTTTGGGCTTCTAGCGCAGCGGCTTTGACCTCTTCCACATCCAGCAATTTGGAAGCTTCAACTCCTGTGTTGTAGTGAACAGACTGAGGGCAGTAGCCGCAGTCTTCAGGGCAACCGCCGGTTTTGATCGACAAAAGCGTGGAGAGCTGGACTTCGTTCGGATTGAAATGTTCGCGGTGAACCTGTTGAGCCTTGAACATCAAGTCGCTGAAGGGCAAATTGAACAATGCTTCAATCGACTGTCGACTCAACGCTTCAGCAGAATTTTCTGAGGGCTTCGCAGGCTTGAGGAAATGAAGAGTCTGTTCGTGCTGGGTCACTGCAGTAGGCATAATTGAGAAAAATTGATTGAATGATGTGAATATAGCAACAAAAAATTTTACGTATCCACAAGAGGTTTAATCTGAGTACGCTTTCTTCGCAATGGGTGCAACGCAGCTTGCACAGTGTCTGGCATCCATGTACACAAATGCAACACCACGAAACTGTGCCCTTGGTGGCCGTTCAACGCGGCAGCGGTCCTTGGCTTTATGACCACGATGGCAACCGTTACCTCGACGCCATCAGCTCTTGGTGGGTCAACCTGTTTGGCCACGCCAACCCCCGCATCAACGATGCATTGAAACAGCAACTTGATACCTTGGAGCATGCCATGCTCGCTGGCTTCACCCATGAGCCTGTGGTGGTGTTGTCCGAGAAGCTTTCGGCCTTAACTGACGGTGCATTGGGACATTGTTTTTATGCGTCAGACGGCTCTTCTGCGGTTGAGATTGCCCTCAAGATGAGTTTCCATAGTTGGCGCAACCAAGGTCTTGGCAGCAAACAGGAGTTTGTCTGTTTGAAAGGTGGATATCACGGAGAAACTGTGGGTGCGCTGGGTGTGACCGATGTGCCTATCTTTCGCGACGCCTATGACGCATTGCTAAAGCCTGCTCACACCCTCATGTCGCCCGATGCCAGACAGTCAATAGAAGGTGAGTCCGCAGACCAAGTGGCGCTGCGAGCGGCCAAAGAACTTGAGACCCTGCTTTTGGAGCGGGCCGCGCACATCAGTGCCGTCATCATTGAGCCCTTGGTGCAATGCGCCGGTGGCATGGCCATGCACAGCCCTGTTTATCTTCAGGAGGTTCGACGCTTATGTACCGACTTCAATGTGCATTTCATCGCTGATGAAATTGCGGTGGGCTGTGGTCGAACTGGGCATTTTTTTGCTTGCCAGCATGCAGGTGTGTGGCCTGATTTTTTATGTTTATCCAAAGGCATCAGCGGAGGGTATTTGCCCTTGTCATTGGTCATGACACGTAACGATGTCTATGCTTCTTTTTACAGCGACAGCATTGCGCGTGGCTTTTTGCATTCGCATTCCTATACGGGTAACCCATTGGCTTGTCGTGCTGCTTTGGCTACGCTGGAGATTTTCGAGCAAGACGATGTGCTTGCTCAAAACCGAGTACTTGCAAAACGTATCAGCAACGAACTTGCACCCTTGGCCACCCATGAGAAGGTTGGTCACTTTCGCCAGCAAGGCATGGTGTGGGCTTTTGATGCGAAGGTTGAAGACACAAAGCTTGCTGCCACTTTTTCGCTACGCTTCTTTGCCAGCGCTTTGAAACATGAATTGCTGGTGCGACCCATAGGTACAACTGTGTATGTGATGCCGCCCTATGTATTGAGCGATTCAGACGCTGGGTTTTTGGCCGAGCGTTTGCAAACCGTTTTTGATGAAGTCATCCGCGCATGATCTTTTCTGAACTGGATGCATTGGCATCCAAACTGGCTACCTTAGATACGCAAGGCTTGCGTCGGGAAAGGCGTACGGTTGAGTCTGTCTCGCTAGGGCACATGGTGGTGGACAGCAAACGGCTACTGACCTTCAACAGCAACGATTACTTGGGTTTGGCCTCACATCCACAGGTGGTTGAGGCCATCAAGGAGGGTGCATCTTTGTATGGCGCAGGTAGCGGTGCATCGCATTTGATCAGCGGTCATTCACAAGCACATGATCGACTGGAAGAATTGCTGGCCTCATTTTTTTTGTCGCATCTGCCATCTGCAAGATCACTTTATTTCAGCAGCGGTTATATGGCGAACTTGGGTGTGCTGACCGCATTGGCCGGCACAGCCTCAGGCGACATTAGCTTTTTTTCTGACCAATTGAATCACGCTTCCTTGATTGATGGCATACGCCTCACACGTGAACCTTTCCAAATTTATAACCACGCAGATACAGCTGATTTGTCGCTGAAATTGTCTTCTTGTACAAGTGGTACCAAGGTGGTGGTGACAGATGGGGTGTTCAGCATGGATGGCGATATCGCACCACTGCCAGAACTGCTTCGTTTGTGCGAGCAACACGGCGCATGGTTGCTGGTGGATGATGCACATGG
>JAIXYA010000147.1 GCA_027490485.1 Comamonadaceae bacterium | reverse complement strand
TGTAAGTTTCGTGCAGTTACTGCCATTTTTCCCGCCATTTCCTGTAAACGTCCATGTGATGTCGTACTCAATCCCAGTGGTGTTCCATGCTTTTGTTTGAACGGTCTTTCCATTGATATCCGAACATCTAACCGTAACGCAACCGATATATAACTTAGCTTTGGCTGTAGTACTGTTTACCAAAGAGTTGGCAGAAGATGCATTTCCGCTAAGAATCTGGTCATAACGATATGCCCATTTGACATTTGTGTTTGAAAATCCACGGCAATTGACAAATTCGACAGTGCCATTCATGGTTGCCAAAACTTTCGGCCCGGTGAATGCACCTTGCTCAAAAACCAAATTGGGTAATGGCAATGGATCTTTAATGTCAAACTGACCAAAAGGTCCATTTATCTTCCCAGTGATTTTTGTATTCCACCACGGATCGCAGTCTTGTGCATGGCTGTTCTCACCGCACATGCCTAACAGTACGATGAATAACGCCGCCAGGGGTCGCAACATTTGGCGCCAGTCAATTGCAATCACACTGTTTGAATAATGAGGCATGGTGTTCAAGCTGCTCGGTGCGCAGAGTCGATTTAATTAACCTAATAGTACATTTAAATATATTAAATTAATTATTTATATTTAAATTAAGTTCGCTTGTTTGAAATTTGTCGCTTTTACCACCAACCCAACTGCTAGCCCATGGACTGACCCAAGGCTAAAAAAAAACCCTGCTGAGTCAACAGCAGGGCGGGTGCCAATCCTTAAAGCGGAGGGATTAGACCGTGAGGATGGTGCAACCCGTGGTTTTACGGGCTTCCAAATCGCGGTGCGCTTGGGCGGCCTCGGCCAAGGGGTAGCGCTGGTCAATGTGAATCTTCACCTTGCCACTGCCCACCACCTCGAACAAATCGTCGGCCATTTGCTGGTTCACTTCGCGGGTGGCGATGTGGGTGAACAGGGTTTGGCGGGTGACGTAAATGGAGCCTTTGCCGCCCAACACACCTGGCGCAAAGGGTGCAACAGGTCCAGACGCATTGCCAAAACTCGCCATCAAGCCAAACGGCGACAAACAGTTGAGCGACTTCTCCCAGGTATCTTTGCCCACCGAGTCATAGACCACTTTCACGCCTTTGCCGCCGGTGATGTCTTTCACACGGGCCTCAAAATCTTCTGTGGCGTAGTTGATGACGTGGGCGGCACCATTGGCTTTGGCCAAGGCGCATTTTTCATCGCTGCCTGCGGTGCCAATCAGCTGCAAACCCAGTGCCTTGGCCCATTGGCAAGCAATCAAGCCCACACCACCGGCTGCGGCGTGAAACAAAATCAGGTCACCGGCTTGCAAACCGGCTTGGGGCAAGGTGCGCTTGAGCAAATACTGCACGGTCAGGCCCTTGAGCATCATGGCGGCACCGGTGTCAAAGTCGATGTTGTCGGGCAGTTTGCACACATTCTTGGCGGGCATGACACGTGCCTCGCAATAGCTGCCCGGCGGGGCGCTGGCATAGACCGCACGGTCGCCAGCTTTGAGGTGGGTGACGCCCTCGCCCACGGCTTCCACCACGCCCGAGGCTTCCATGCCCAAGCCATGCGGCAATGTCAGCGGGTACAAACCGGTGCGGTGGTAAACATCAATAAAGTTCAAACCTACGGCTTTGTGGCGGATACGGATTTCACCAGGGCCGGGCTCGCCCACGGTGACGTCAACCAGGTGCAACTCTTCTGGGCCGCCGGGTTGGTTGAAATGAATGGCTTTGCTCATGCTTGTCTCCAGTGCTGCAAATGCGAAAAAGAAAACCGTGATCCTGCCACGATTTTTGCGGCCTGTGGGTTAGAGTGTCACCCGCATGTCTGATAACACCTCCGCCCCCACCCCCGCCCCTGCCTCGCTTTTGACGCCAGCCACCATCGGTTTGTTGCTGCTGCCGCCTTTGGTGTGGGCAGGTAACTCGATTTTGGGCCGGGTGGTGGCCGATATGGTGCCGCCCATCACCTTGAATTTCTTCCGTTGGCTGCTGGCCTTTGTGATTCTTTTGCCTTGGGGCTGGCGACTGCTGTTGCCCAGCAGCTCGCTGTGGCCGCATTGGCGGCGCTACGCGGTGCTCAGTTTGTTGGGCGTGGGTTGCTACAACAGTTTTCAGTATTTAGCGCTGCACACCTCCACCCCTATCAATGTCACCTTGGTGGCGTCCAGCGTGCCGGTGTTCATGCTGGCCATGGGTGCCTTGTGGTTCAAGCAGCGCATCACCCGCCGCCAGTTGCTGGGGGCGGCCATGTCGGTGGCCGGTGTGCTGTGTGTGCTGGGACGGGGCGACTGGCAAACCTTGTTACGCGTAGAGCTGGTGATTGGCGATGTGTATGTGTTGATTGCGGTACTGTGTTGGGCGCTGTACAGCTGGCTGCTGTCGCAGCCCAAAGACCCGCCCGATATTCGTGGCAACTGGGTGAATTTTTTAATGGCGCAAATGGTGTTTGGCCTGCTGTGGTGCGGCCTTTCAACCGCCTTGGAATGGCACTACAGCAGCAACCCGCATATAGAGTGGGGCTGGCCGCTTTACGCCGCA
The DNA here is from genome assembly GCA_027490485.1 of Comamonadaceae bacterium. Taxonomy (GTDB): domain Bacteria; phylum Pseudomonadota; class Gammaproteobacteria; order Burkholderiales; family Burkholderiaceae_C; genus Limnohabitans. Next base: position 2,561 of record JAIXYA010000147.1, on the reverse strand, counting down.
CTGCTTTACGTGGCACTGGGGCCTGCCCTGCTGGCTTACCGCAGTTGGGGTTTGGGTATTCAGCGGGTGGGGCCCAATATTGCAGGGTTTTTTGCCAACCTCACGCCCTTGTTTGCAGCGGTCATGTCCACCGTGCTGTTGGGCGACGCGCCCCACCTCTACCACGCAGCAGCATTTGTGTTGATTGCGGGCGGCATCGTGGTGTCGTCGCGTTAAACAACGCGGTACATCACATTGATACGCGCCACATATTTAGACACGCCGCCTGTGACTTGGCAACCTATATGACGCACCGAGTCCATGCCAAAGCCATGACGGAAAAACAAAGCCGAACCTTTGCGCGGTGAAACATCCACCCAAGTGCCATCAGGTTTGAACAAACGGGTGTTGCCGCCTTGCACACCGTCAGCGGGGCCATTCAGGTAGAGCAACATGGTCAGGCCCGAGCGAATGCGGTCATCCCATTGCAGCATGTGCTGGCGGTCGTCACTCAGGCTGTAGCCTGGCCAAGCCCCGTCGGTGTGCAGATTGAACACATCTTGGTCGTCGTAGCGGTACATATTGATACGGCGACTGAAGGCGGGCACCAACACCTCGCCCTCCAAACTGGGGGGCAGCAAATGACCGATGCGATCAAACATGGGACCCATCAGTTCTTCATCGGCCACCCAATGCACCGACTTGTTCATGCGCATGCCCGGCGGTGTGGCGATGCCGGGGGCTTCTTCGCGGTAACCCATGCGCTCAGTGGCTTGGACAATGGCATCGGCCTCCTGGGGTGTGACCACCGGATCGATGACAAAACCCAGCAACCCGCCTAAATCGATGTCTTGGCGCTGCGGTGGTTTGCCGAGCGTTTCTCTTAAGGCCAGTGGGCCGGGTGCTTGGGTGAATGCATGGACAGGCGTCATGGGCACCACACCGCCCATGGGCAAGGAGCCGGGTAAATGCGCCACCGCGTGGTGAGGGGGCCAATCGATCGTTTTCATGGACTTGGTTAATGCGAGCCAGGGTATGCGCCACCGTCAATCAAAATGTTTTGCCCGGTGATGAAACCCGCATGCTGGCTGCACAAAAACGCGCAGGTTTGGCCAAACTCATCGGGGTGGCCAAAACGCTGGGCGGGAGCGAGTTTTTTGCGGGCTTCGGCCAAGGCTTCAATGGTTTGACCGGTTTTGCTGGCCGCACCTGCCAAGGTGGTTTTCAAGCGGTCGGTGTCAAATGCCCCGGGCAAGAGGTTGTTGATGGTGACGTTGTTGCCCGCCAAAGCGGTGGTGCGTGAAAGACCGGCCACAAAACCCGTCAAACCGCTGCGAGCGCCGTTGGACAAACCCAAAATATCGATAGGCGCTTTGACTGCGCTGGAGGTGATGTTGACGATGCGGCCAAAGCCCCGCGAAGCCATGCCGTCTACCGTGGCTTTGATCAACTCGATGGGGGTCAGCATATTGGCGTCCACCGCTTTGATCCAAGCCTCGCGGTCCCATTCGCGAAAGTCGCCAGGGGGTGGACCGCCTGCATTGGTCACCACGATGTCGTAGTTTTTCCCGGGACCACCTGCCACCGCCCAAATCGCCGCACGGCCTGCTTCGGTGGTGATGTCTTGCGCGACGGTGAGTACCGTCACGCCCAGCAAACGCAGTTTGGCAGCGGAGGCTTCCAAAGCTTCAGCGCCTCGCGACACCATCACCACATTCACACCGGCTTGCGCCAAGGCGGTGGCGCAACCCAAGCCCAGCCCTTTGCTGGCACCGCCCACCAACGCCCATTTACCTTTGATTCCTAAGTCCATGATTTATCTCCATAACGAGAAGCCAGATACACACCACCGAGCACCAACACGGTACCCAGACCAATCCATGCATTCAGGGGTTCACCCAACACCCACACCCCAAGCGACAGCGTAGACAGCGGACCCACCATACCGGTTTGCGAGGTCAGCGCCGCGCCTATGCGCTCGATCGCCAACATCACCATCAACACGGGTGCCACAGTGCAAACCGTGGCATTGAGCAAACCCAGCCACCATACCTCTGAAGGAATGACAGAGTCCAAAGGCCGCAGCAAGGCAAATTGTGCCAAACAACACACACAGGCTACCGACGACGCCCAGCCCACCAAACGCATAGAGCCTATGCGTTGCACCACTTCACCGCTGAACATCAAATACAAGGCATAGCTCAAGGCGCTGCCCAACACAAACAAAGCACCCGTCACCACATCAGGACCGGCCAAACTCACCTCATGGCCAAACACCACCAACACCCCCGCGTAGCTGATGGCCATGGCCAATGCGCGTATGGGGCGGATACGGTGTTTGTAAATCAAGGCGCTGAGCAACAGCACCAAGGTGGGGTTTAAATACAAAATCAGCCGCTCCAAACTGGCGGTGATGGTTTGCAAACCCAAAAAATCCAAAAAGCTGGCCAAGTAATAACCCAGCACACCCAAGGCGATGATGATGGGCGCATCGCGCCAATGCAAGGGGTTGGCTTTGGCATGGGTGCTGCGCGAAGACCACCAAGCCAGCACCATGAACATCGGCAACGACCACAGCATGC
>JAIXYA010000253.1 GCA_027490485.1 Comamonadaceae bacterium | reverse complement strand
GCACCCAAAGACGATGCAGGCCCTATGGGCGGCATTGGTGGTGGTGATATGGGCGGTATGGGCGGCATGGGCGGCATGGGCATGTAATTGCTCAGCTTCACGGCTTTGCCTGAAGGCCTATGGCCTTTTATCAAAACTGAAAACCCCGCAAGGTTCACGCCTTGCGGGGTTTTTTTATGAGTCACTCAAGACAAAACCGAAGCGAGTGATGGAATGCGCCAGCCAGACAAGCTTTCCAAAGGCATCTGAGAGATTTGCTGCAGCTGCTGGTCAATTTCTCTTTCGCCTTGGTCAATCAAATGCGCCATGAACACGGATGCCACCCGCGAAAGCGCCTTGCTTTGTGTGTGCACCACAAACCAGCGGCGATTCAAGGGGTTGTTCGGCATGGGTACCACCGCCAGCAAGCCCGCACGTATTTCAAGCGCACATGAGTGCAATGACAAATAGGCTGGCGCCAAGCCAGCAATGCACATTTGTTTGATGGACTCGTTGCTTGAAAGTTCAGACCCGATTTGAAGCTTCACGCCTTCTGCTTTGAAAATTTGCTCCAACGAGGCTCGCGCACCTGAACCCTTTTCCCGCACCAACATCCGCGCATTGGCCAGCATCTCCATGCTGACGCTGGGTTGCTGCATCAAGGGGTGCTGAGGGGAGGCCAAAAAAGCCGTCGGGTTGTTGGCAAAACTTTGGGCTATCACCTTGATGTACTCGGGAGGGTTTCCCATCACCGCCAAATCGATTTCATCGGCGGCCATGCTGCGGACAATCTCTTCTTTGTTGGCCACTTGCAATTTCAGTTTGACGCTGGGGTGCGAATTCACAAAATTGACCAACACATGCGGCAACCAATATTCGGCCGTGGTCACCGCGCCTATGCGCAAAGTGCCTGAAAAATCGCCCAAATACGACTCCATTTCGTCGCTGATTTCTTGCCACAAGGTCAACATTCGCTCGCTCAAAACCAATAATTTTTGCCCTGCGTCTGTCAGCCGAACGCCGCGACCGGCACGGCTGATCAACTTCGTCCCCACAGCGGCTTCAAGGTTGGCGAGTTGAATGGAGGTTGCTGATTGACTCAAAAAAAGCTCGGTGGCTGCAACGCTGACATTGCCAGAACGAGCGACTTTTTGGAAAGTGAGCAAGTGCTTGATATTGGCTGATTTTTGTAGTGACATAGAGCTACTTATAACGTTATTTAGCGCAAATGATATTAATTTTTTGAATAACAAAAGAACGAATATTTAATTTTATTATTTTTTTATTTTTACCTACGATACGCATCCCCCCCCTACCCCCTTTTGTGCAAACACCGCATGACAAAAGGAACTTTTCACCCTTTGGAGACAACATGGACACAAAGAACGAACGCAGCAGACGAGATTTTTTAGGCCTCACGGGCAAAGCCGGTTTATCGACCTTGGTCGCGAGCGCGGCCGGCATCAACCTAGGTGTTATCGATTTGGTCCACGCCGGATCCAAAAAGGTGACCCCTTTCAGAATGGCCATGATCAGTGACTCTCATTTATACAGTCAAGACGGCCACAAATTCGACTTGCAACTTGAAGATGCTGTCGCTCAGGTCAATGCATTAGAAATTCAACCTGACTTTGTGCTCTACGGTGGTGACATTGCCCAAAACGGCACTGAGGACCAGTTGGCCAAAGGTAAAAAAATCCTAGCGAACCTTAAACCCAAGATGATGGTCATTCCTGGCGAGCACGACTGGTATCTGGACATGGGTGCAGCCTGGAGAGGCATGTTTGGTAAGGACTACTGGTCTTTTGATCACAAAGGCGTCCATTTCATCGGCTTCAACTCCATTTTGGTCAAGGACTTCTGGACCGAAAAGGGTCTGACCAACAAGCAACGCATGGAAGCCATGGAAATGCTCGAAGGCCCCATTGGCGGCCTGTGGGGAATCCAAGCTGAACAATTGGAATGGCTGAAAAAGGATGTGGCTAAATTGTCACCCGATACACCGGTTGTCACCTTCAGCCATTCACCGCTGTGGGACTACTATCCCCGTTGGAATTTCCAAACTTCTGACGCTCCAGAAATTCGCAAGATTCTGTCTAAGTTTGTGAATGTGACATCGTTCCACGGCCATGTCCATCAAACCATTTACAACAAGATCGGCAACATGACTTCCATTGGTGCCATGAGCACTTCATGGCCATGGCCTTATCCGCCTGTCAATGTGAAATACCCAGAAAGCCAGCAATACCGTGCAGACCCAGGCAATGAACAAGACGGCATGGGAACTTTGCAAGCTTCATTCAGTGCAGACGGCGGCAAAGCACAGCACCTGCCTTTTGCTGACTCACTGACGCCATTCCTCAAGAACGGAATAAAAATCTAATCACATTGTTGGTATGCGGCCCACAGCTTTGCGGGCCGCTTTTCAGTTAACCCATAAAAGGAGGCGTTTCATTCATGAAAACAAAAAATATCCTCAAATCTTTGACTGGTTCAATCCTGTTAACGATTGCAACATCAGCGGTGTATTTTCAAGCAAGCGCGAGAGAGCCTTTCACCAAAGAAGAACTCAAAGCACAAGAAAAAAAGCTTCTTGTGGCAGTAGAAGAGGGCTATAACTTATGGCACGGCAGTAACCCAACGATGCAAAACAACGGCTTGGCTTGTGGCAACTGTCATCCAGATGCTGCAGCGTCAAACCCGCAAACTTTCCCCAAATACCACACCGCCTTCGACAGAGTGGTCACTTGGCGTGAAATGGTTAATTGGTGTATCCAAAACCCCCAAGGTGGCAAGGTATTGGATGTAGGCGGACCTGAAATGCTTGCCATTGAAGCCTACGCCTTCAACCTTCACCGCGGATTACCCATTGAACCGGGTCTTGCAAGTCGGCAAACCAAACCGATCAAAGTTGATCACGGTAAAGGTTTCCCAAGCAAGCCCTCTGGCATTGGGTTTGACACCAAGTAACGCCCAACGTTCCATACTTTGCCCCCTACCAAGAACCTCATCAAAGTTTTTTGTCCATTTGCGTTCAATGCTTTTTGGACATCATTACTTTTTTGGGGCAACTTGGTTTTTGCGCAGCAGCTCTGTGATCAACCACTCACTGAAATTCCTTTGCATATTCAGGCAGATGAGCGTGGGTGGGTTTTTGATTACCAAGCACGCTTGCAATGGCAAAGGTGTGCGATTGGACAAACTTGGGTAGAACAGCAATGCATCGGCAAGGCTGAAGCCATGACGTATTTTCAGGCTATCAGCGCTGTTAACGAGCTGAATCGGCAAAGTCTTGACGGCTTCAATGACTGGAAGTTACCTCATCTCAAAGATTTGGCTTTCATTGCCGAAAAGCACTGCCGCAATCCACGCGTCAGGTTGGAATTGTTCCCAAGCTTTCCCCCTGGTGTTTTTTGGAGCCGTTACACACGCATCGTGAATGACTTTGATCCACATGTTTTCACCATGGATTTTGGCTTCTCTGGTGTTTCTTTAAAACATCCCGAAGAGTCGCATTTTGTGCGATTGGTTCGGAAACTTCACTAATCCTCACTTATCCATCCCAATGAAAAATTCAAACCGACGCATCTTTTTGATCCATTCAGCCGCCATCACAAGCGCTACCTTAGCCACTCAGGTCTACGCAGCAGAAAATAAAATGAAGGCTGCTGCGCCAGGTGAAAGACTCTCGGAAGCTGACTCCTACCCCAAGTCCATGGGTTTCAAATTGGACACCAAAAGCGTAGATAAAACTCGTTATCCACGACACACCACTGAGCAATATTGCAGCAGATGTCAACTCTACGAAGGCAATGCCAATGAAGGCGAATGCTCTTTTTATGGCGGTCGCATCGTGCCCTCCACCGGTTGGTGTAAAAATTTCAAGTTGAACAAATCAGCCGCTTAAGCACAGCCCCCCAGCTGCAGCCCTTAGCGGCTGGGGGTTGCCGAGATATTGAATTTTTAGTTAACCCCTATATAAATAAACAATTTATATTCATAAATTAAATATTGACTATATAAAG
>JAIXYA010000135.1 GCA_027490485.1 Comamonadaceae bacterium | reverse complement strand
TTTTTTTTTTTTTTTTTCAATGAGCACCGCGATCTTTTTTCCCACCACCATCATCAGGTCGGCCAACTCATCGATCACCACCACAATGTGGGGCAAGCGGTCCAGCGGTTCAGGTTCATCGGGCGTGAGGCTGAACGGATTGGTCAAGGCTTGGCCGTTCTCCCGGGCTTCATCCAATTTGTGGTTGTAACCAGCCAAGTTACGCACGCCAAGCTTGCTCATCAGCTTGTAGCGTCGCTCCATTTCGCCCACACACCAATTCAGGCCATTGGCGGCTTGCTTCATGTCGGTCACAACAGGGGCCAACAAATGCGGTATGCCCTCATACACCGACATTTCTAGCATCTTGGGGTCAATCATCAGCATCCGCACGTCCCGCGCTTCGGCTTTGTAGAGCAGCGACAAAATCATGGCGTTGATACCCACCGACTTGCCCGAACCTGTGGTGCCAGCTACCAACACATGTGGCATCTTGGCCAAATCAGCTACCACGGGGTTGCCGCCAATGTCTTTGCCCAAACCCATGGTGAGCATGGATTTGGCTTCGTTGTAAACCGATGAGCCCAAAATTTCGCTCAAGCGAATGGTTTGGCGTTTGCTGTTGGGCAACTCCAGCGCCATGAAGTTTTTCCCTGGGATGGTTTCCACCACGCGGATGGACACCATGCTCAGGGATCGGGCCAAATCTTTGGCCAAGTTCACCACTTGCGAGCCTTTGACGCCCGTGGCTGGCTCGATCTCGTAGCGCGTCACCACAGGGCCAGGGGCTGCAGCCAACACCTTGACCTCTACGCCAAAGTCACGCAATTTTTTCTCAATCAAGCGACTGGTGAACTCAATGGTTTCAGCGTCCACAGGGTCTAGCTTGACTTGCGAGGCGTCAAGCAACTCTACCTGTGGCAAGCGTGAATCGGGCAAATCATTGAACAACGGTTTTTGCCGCTCACGGGCGACACGCTCACTTTTGGGAGGCGCTGGTTCAGGCTCGACCACGATGCGCACAGGGTGAGCAGGTATGTCTGCGTTCTCATCACGCTCCCACACCATGTCTTTTTCTCGGGCCCGGGCTGCTGCTTCGCCAAGGGCCAAATCTTGGGCAATTTCACGCTTTTCACGCTGCTGTTGAATCAGACCATCAATCGCAGCGCCCATTTTTTCAGCAAGCTGAATCCAAGAAAAACGAAACACCCACGACAAGCCAATCACCATGAAGACAATGAAAACCAGGCCTGAACCATTGAAGCCGAGCCAGCTGTTGGCGGTACTGCCCACCATGTAGCCCAACACGCCACCCGCATGGTGGCCGGGCAATTGGCTTTCAAAACGGTAAAGGCGGGTGAACTCCAAACCTGTGCTGGAGAGCAGCAACATCACCAAGCCGCTCCAAAACGCCCAGCGCGTCAAGCGCCAAATGTGGGGGTCGGGGGCTGCTTTCTCTTCGCTGCGCAAACGATTGGCCAAGGCCGACAACCAACTGACCAAGCCAGCCAAATAGCACCAATACACCGAATAGCCCAGCAAGAAAAAAGACAAGTCGCTGACAGCTGCACCAACTCGCCCACCCCAATTGCGAATATGGGGGTTGGTACCCGAGGTTGTCCAAGCGGGGTCCAGTGCAGAATGGCTGACGATGGCCAAGAGCCAAAAAAGCAAAACCACAAACCCAACGGCCAAAGCGATTTCTTGGATAAATCGCTGCCAGCCCGTCATTTCGGGCGGGTTTTCACGGGTGTTGTTGAGTGTGTTTAACGAGTAAGTCATGACAGAAGCGAAGCTTAACAGGCGCGTAAAAGCAGACAATGACCGCAAGGCCTAAAATTGTGGCTTCCCGTGCTGCACCTATGCGCACGCTCTAGGCTCATCCCCCTCCATCCCATGACATCCCCCCAACACAGCAAAGTTCTTATCTTGGGCTCAGGCCCTGCCGGCTACACCGCAGCCGTTTACGCCGCCCGAGCCAATCTTCAACCCACCCTCATCACCGGCATGGCCCAAGGCGGTCAGCTGATGACCACCACCGATGTGGATAACTGGCCGGCCGATGTGCATGGTGTGCAAGGCCCCGATCTGATGCAGCGTTTTTTGGAACATGCTGAGCGCTTTAACACCCAGATGGTGTTTGATCACATCAACAAAGTGGATTTCTCCAAGCGTCCGTTCACTTTGATGGGCGACAGTGGCACTTACACCTGTGACGCCCTCATCATCGCCACCGGTGCCTCGGCCAAATACCTGGGCCTTCCCTCTGAGCAGTCGTTCATGGGCCGTGGCGTATCAGGTTGCGCCACCTGCGATGGTTTTTTCTACCGCGACCAAGTGTGCTGCGTGGTCGGCGGGGGCAACACCGCGGTTGAGGAAGCTCTGTACCTCTCCAATATTGCCACCAAAGTTCACTTGATTCACCGCCGCGACAAATTCAAGGCTGAGGCCATCATGATCGACAAGCTCATGGACAAGGTCAAGAGCGGAAAAATTGTGCTGGAAGTGCACAGCGTGTTGGACGAAGTGTTGGGCGACGCATCGGGTGTCACCGGTGTGCGTTTGAAAAGCACTTTGGACAGCAGCACCCGCGATTTGGCAGTGCATGGCTGTTTTATTGCCATTGGTCACCAGCCCAACACCGGTATTTTTGAAGGCCAGTTGGCCATGAAAGACGGCTACATCATCACCCAAAGCGGCTTGCAAGGCATGGCCACGCAAACCAGCGTGCCTGGTATTTTTGCGGCGGGGGATGTGCAGGACCATATTTACCGCCAAGCCATCACCAGCGCAGGCACGGGTTGCATGGCCGCCTTGGATGCCCAGCGCTTTTTGGAGCAATAAAGCTCAATTAAGGCCCCTTAGGGGTTTCAGGCTACAATCTTTGGCTCTGAGGATTTAATCCAGGGGATACCGCCCCCCATTTGGCGAGGTCAAGCCTGACCACTTTAGGTTGTCAGGCTGTTAGTTAAAGGAGTGTCTACATGGCACGCGTATGTGAAGTAACGGGCAAAGGCCCCATGGTCGGAAACAATGTTTCCCACGCCAACAACAAAACCAAGCGTCGTTTCATGCCCAATCTGCAGTACCGCCGTTTCTGGGTGGAAACTGAGAACCGTTGGGTGCGTTTGCGCGTTTCCAGCGCTGCATTGCGCTTGATCGACAAAAAAGGCATTGACGTTGTGCTCGCAGACATGCGCGCACGCGGCCAAGCTTAATTTTTTTACCGACTTCGAAAGGACTTCATCATGGCTTCCAAAGGCGGACGCGAAAAAATCAAGCTGGAATCAACTGCGGGCACTGGTCACTTCTACACCACCAGCAAAAACAAGAAAACCATGCCCGAGAAAATGTCGATCATGAAATTTGATCCCAAAGCTCGCAAGCACGTGGAATACAAAGAAATCAAGCTGAAGTAATTCAGTCTTTGATCCAACAAAAAACCCGCCTAGGCGGGTTTTTTGTTGTCCGGCTCAATGTCGCCAACGGTAGTAGCCTAGGCCAAAGTTGAAGGTGAATGGCAGAGGATGGCTGAAATAGTTAGGAGGCGAATACGGCAGCACATAAACAGGATTGGTCAACACCTGTGTTGGGGGTTGCACATAAATCACTTGGGGTGCAGGCGGCAAAGGTGGGGCGGTGGTGGAAGCCGAATAGGTGGGCGTGATTTGCAGTGTGACGTAAGGCCCTGGGTCATTAGGCAGTTGCACGCTGTATTGTTTGCCTGCGAATTCGTAAACCACATTGAACGCGGTGTACATGACCACCTCGCCTCGGCTGTTGACCGTGTTGGAGGGAACCCAGGTGGGCGTGCTTGAGATGACCCGAGCTTGCTCTTGAGCCCAAGACACGCTTGCACACAAACAGGCCATGGCGGTCAGAGATTGAAGAAACAGTCGCATG
>JAIXYA010000165.1 GCA_027490485.1 Comamonadaceae bacterium | reverse complement strand
TTGTTGTAAAAACCTTTGAGCAAAATTTGGCCGCCGCCGGGGACGGTGACCAATAAATCATCGCCCCATTTGGCTGTTTCAGCGGTTTCTGCGCCTTTGTTAACTTTGTATTTGCCCTTAGGCTTCATGCGCAGCTGCGTGCCTGGGCGAACCGTGATGGGTTGGTTGACGTCGTTAGAGATCTCGCGTGTGAGATTCAAGCTGCCAGGGTCTTTGCCTCGCGCTTCCAGCACCCAGCCGCTGCTGCCTGCAGATGCAGTCGACTTGGGCGTGGAAGGTGGCGAAGTTGCCATGGGCGCAGCACTCGTCATTCGGCAAATATCCGAATAACGAGAAAATTGACAAGGGGGTGTGATTTTCCTGATTAATTAAGAAAATCAACGAGTTATTTGGCAAATTTGCTGTAAATCACCGGCAATAAGGTGCGGTACTTTGGCTGGGGTAATTCTTTACTTTGAATTTAGCCCGATATCGCGTCATTGCGAGGCCCGAAGGGCCGAAGCAAACTGCGAAAAGCCGTCATTGCGAAGGGCGCAGCCCTGAAGCAAACTGACGAAGCAGTCTAGGGATTGTTTCCCTTGGCTTTCCAAGCTCCCCAAACAGCTATCAAGCCGGGGATCAAAATCATGGCCCAAATGATTTTGTCCAAATTCGCTTTGACCCAATCGATATTGCCAAACAAATAGCCGGCAGTGCAAATTCCCCACACCCAGATAAACGCACCCACCACATTGAAGAGCGTGAAGCGGCGACGGTTCATGTCCGCCACACCTGCGACAAACGGCGCAAAAGTACGAATGAATGGAAGGAAACGGGCCAACACAATGGTGATGCTGCCGTAGCGTTCGTAAAACGCATGGGCTTGGTCATAGGCTCGTCGGTTGAACCAACGCGTGTTGGCGTTCAATAGTCGCTGCCCAAAATGCCGCCCGATGAAGTAATTGCATTGGTCACCCAAGATGGCCGCGGCGGTCAACAAGCCCAGCACCAAGGGTAAGTTCAGCAACTCAGCACCCGCCAACGCACCCACCACAAACAGCAAAGAGTCGCCCGGCAAAAACGGCATCACCACCAAACCCGTTTCAACAAACACGATCAAAAACAAGATCACGTAAATCCACACGCCATAGGCTTGCACAAACGCCTCCAAGTAGCGGTCGATGTGGAGGATGAAATCTATCAGCAAGGTTATGGTGTCCATAAACAGGATTATCACTGGCACGGGGACCCCCTTTAGAATCCGGCGTGTGAACGCCCCTTCCTCTGCGCGACGCCCCATCCGCGAACTCCCCGATGAACTGATCAGCCAAATTGCCGCCGGTGAAGTGGTCGAACGCCCGGCCTCTGTGGTGCGAGAGTTGGTGGACAACGCTTTGGACGCCGGTGCCAGCCAAGTGGTGGTGCGTTTGATCGAAGGCGGTGTCAGGCTCATCAGCGTCGAAGACGATGGCGTGGGTTTGTTGCCCGCCGACATGCCACTGGCGCTGCGCCGCCACGCCACCAGCAAGATCAGCAACCTGCACGACCTCGAATCCGTCGCCACCATGGGTTTTCGCGGCGAAGCTTTGGCGGCGATTGCCGCTGTCAGCGAACTCTCGATCACGTCGCGAACCGCAGAGCAAGACCACGCCATGCAACTCGATGCCCGCAGCGGCGAGCTGCGCCCAGCGGCACGCAACACCGGCACCACCGTCGAGGTGAAGGAGCTGTTTTTCAGCACACCGGCAAGGCGCAAATTTCTAAAGTCCACCGCCACCGAACTGGCGCATTGCTTAGAGTCGCTGCGTCGCCATGCTTTGGCCCGACCCGATGTGGGTTTTGCGCTGTGGCACGACGGCAAACTGGTGGCGCAGTGGCGTGCCCACACGCATGACCATGCTTTGGACGCACGACTGGCCGATGTGCTGGGCGAGGAATTTGTTCAGGCGTCCGTCGCGGTTGACCATGTGCATTCAGGTATGCGTGTCGTGGGGCGAGCCGGTTTACCCGATGCGGCCAGGTCGCGTGCCGACCACCAATTTGCCTATGTGAACGGCCGCTATGTGCGTGACCGCGTGCTGGGTCATGCGGCCAAAAGCGCTTATGAAGATGTGCTGCACGGGCAGCGCCAACCGGTGTATGCCTTGTACCTGTCCATCGACCCTGCGCGGGTAGATGTGAATGTGCATCCCACCAAAATTGAGGTGCGGTTTCGTGACAGCCGCGAAGCCCACCAAGCCGTGCAACATGCTTTGACACAAGCACTGTCGGTCTCCCGTGCAGGACAAGCCCTCAGCACCAGCAGTGCATTGGCGACGCACACGGGTTCCATGTCTGGCGCACACACCGATCGCTCACAAGCCATCTCGGCGTTGCAAAACTTTGGCTCGCAAAGCGCTTTGCCTTGGCAAGCGCCCACAGCAGGCCATGCGGTGAACGACTTGTCTCAACTGTGGCAACCCAAGGTGTTGCACACGCAAAGCCCAAGCGCTGACTTCACCCCTTTGCCCGAGGGTGAATGGCCTTTGGGCAAGGCCTTGGCGCAGTTGCAAGGCGTGTACATCTTGGCCGAGAACGCCCAAGGTTTGGTGGTGGTGGATATGCACGCCGCGCATGAACGCATTGTGTATGAACGCCTGAAAACCCAACTCGCCGAGCACCAAATGCAAGCGCAAGCGCTGTTGATTCCTGCAACTTTCGCGGCCACGCCTGAAGAAATGGCGACCGTTGAAAGCCATGCCGCCACGTTGTCAGAACTGGGCTTGGCGGTGGAACCCTTTAACGCCCAGTCGTTGGTGGTGCGAAGTGTGCCTGCGTCGCTGGCACAAGGCGACGCGGTGGCCTTGGCGCGTAATGTGCTGGCCGAGTTGGCGCAACACGACGCCCACAATGTCTTGCAACGATCCCGTGACGATGTCTTGGCCGCCATGGCCTGCCAAGGCGCGGTACGCGCCAACCGCCAACTCAGCTTGCAAGAGATGAACGCTTTGCTGCGCCAAATGGAAGTCACCGAACGTGCCGACCAATGCAACCACGGCCGACCTACTTGGCGACAACTGGGCATGCGCGATTTGGACAGTTTGTTTTTAAGAGGACGTTGATGCACCCCAACTTGGTGATTTTGTTGTTGTCCTTGTCGATTGGTTTGCAGCCTGTCTCCACCGATTTGTATTTACCTGGTCTGCCCGGCTTGGCGCTGGACTTGCAAGCCAGCGTGGGCATGGTGCAGTACACCCTCAGCGGCTTGCTGTTGGCGTTTGGCGTCTCGCAGCTGTTTTGGGGGCCGTTCTCTGACAAAGTGGGGCGTCGCCCCATCATGCTGACCGGCTTGGTGGCGTACACCGTGGCGGCGGTGGGCTGTGTGCTCAGCCCCAACATCGAGGTGTTGGTGGCGTGGCGGGTATTGCAAGGCGCGGCCATGGGTGCGGTGATTACCAGCGCCCGTGCGGTGGTACGCGATCTGTACACTCCTTTGCATGGCGCGAAAGTCATGTCCAAAGCCATGACTGGCCTGGGTTTGATGGCTTGCACCAGCCCGCCCTTGGGTGGTTTTCTCAGCCAACACTGGGGCTGGCGTGTGGCGATGGTGACGGTGGTCACCTACGCCTTGTTCACCATGGGCTTGGTGGCTTGGCGCTTCAAAGAAACCATCACCACGCGCAACCCCCATGCCCTGCACCTGCCCACCATGTTGCGTATTTGGGGCGAGGTGTTGCGTAACCCCACGTTTCGCGCATTTGCTTTGCTGTCCTTGGCGGCCTATGGCGCTTTGTTCACTTACCTCGCCAGTTCCTCGTTCATCTTTATTGAGGTGCTGCACCTGACAGGCTTGCAACTGGGTTGGATATTGGTTTCCATGTCAGTGGTTTACATCACTGGCACGGTCGTGTGCCGGTTTTTGCTGCGTCATGTGGGTTTGCGTAAAACCATTGCACTGGCCGGCCTGTTCAGCTTTGGCAGCGGCATGGCTTTGTGCTGGATGGTGTACAGCGGCGAGCCCACCGCCATGGGTTTGATATTGGCCATGTACCCCATGGTGCTGGCCCACGGTGTGCACCAGCCGATTGGGCAAAGCGGCGCGGTA
>JAIXYA010000070.1 GCA_027490485.1 Comamonadaceae bacterium | reverse complement strand
TCTGGCTGCTGAATGGGGCCGCTCAGGCGTCAGAGTCAATGCTGTGTCCCCTGGCTACACCTTGACCGAAGGGCTGCAAGCCGCCATCGACAGGGGTGACCGTAACCCCGCGGACCTTCATGCCCAATCAGCCATGGGCCGCATGGTCAAGCCAGAAGAGGTCGCAGATGCCATCGGCTTTTTGCTTTCTCCCGCTGCTTCAGCCATCACGGGCATCAATCTTCCGGTTGATTGCGGCTGGCTGGCTGGCTCAACTTGGCAAACCTATGGCGGTGTGCCACCTGCCCGAAACCTGGCTGGTGTGAGCTGATGCTGCGTATAGAACACTTAAGCAAATCCTTTGGCGGCGTGAAAGCCACATCGGATGTGTCCATGAATTTCCCCAGTGGTTCTTTGTCGGCTGTGATTGGCCCCAACGGTGCGGGTAAGACCACGTTTTTCAATCTGATTTCCGGCGCTTTGCAGCCCGATGCTGGCAAGATTTTGCTCGAGGATGAAAACATTGTGGGCTTGTCCAGCAGTGAAATTATTCGCAAAGGTATTGGCCGCGCCTTCCAAGTTGCCAAACTTTTTAAAACCTTGACTGTCGAAGAGTCTTTGAGAGGTGCTCTGCAATCTCCATTGGGTAAATCAGCGCAAATGCACGGCAGTTTTCCGCTTGCACAAACCCGTGACCGAGCCATGGAGGTCATGGAGCTTTTGGGTTTGCAGCACAAAGCTGATGTGGTCAGTGGCAATCTGTCGCATGGCGATCAAAAACTCCTGGATATTGCACTTGCTTTGGTGCTGCGGCCCAAGGTCTTGCTGCTTGATGAGCCTGTGGCGGGTATGGGTCCAGAGGAACGAACCCAGATGATTGACACGGTGTATTCGCTTTGGCAAAAAGGTGGACTCACCATTGTTTTGATTGAGCACGATATGGACGTGGTTTTCCGCATCGCTCAGCATATTTATGTTTTGTCTTATGGGAAGTTACTGGCCCAAGGATCAGCCGAGCAAATCCGTAACAACCCCGATGTGATTGAGGCCTACTTAGGCACACCCAAAGAGCTTGCCCATGAACGTCATGCTTGATGTTGTTGGATTGGATGTCCGTTACGGCAGCAGTCAGGTTTTGTTTGGCCTGAAACTGCAAGTCCGTCAAGGTGAAACTTTGGCGCTGTTGAGGCGAAACGGGGCAGGTAAAAGCACCAGCATGAAAGCCATTGCAGGTGTCATTGCCGCTTCTGCTGGCAGCATACAGTTCAACCAAAAAAATATCACCGGCATGGCCTCCCACCTGATTGCCAGAGCGGGTATGGGTTTTGTGCCTGAGGACAGACAAATTTTCACGGGTTTGTCCGTTCAAGACAATTTGGTCATCGGAGCCAAGCTTGGGCAACATGGCGAACAGGCTTGGACGCTTGAGCGTGTCTATGAGATGTTGCCCCTTTTATATCCCCTTAGACAACGCATGGGAGGTTTGCTCTCTGGCGGTGAGCAGCAAATGCTCACCATAGGCCGTGCCTTAATGGGGAACCCAAGCTTGTTGCTTTTGGATGAGCCCAGTGAGGGGTTGGCACCCATCATGGTTCAAAAAATTGGTGAGTTGATTGAAAACTTGCGACAACTTGGTACCACCATCGTTTTGGCGGAGCAAAATTTGCATTTTTGTTTGGGCTTGGCCGACCGTGCAGTCGTGATTGACAAAGGCAGCGATGTGTTTGTGGGCAGTATTTCAGAGCTCAATGCCAACGCCGATATCAAAAAGCGCTACTTGTCCGTCTAACTTGCGGATTCACGTTCCACCCTAAACCCAGCGTAACCCTGCTTGACGACCTCTTCACACCTTGTACGGTAGCGCAGAAAGCCCCCTGGGTAGGGCATGAACACACGCGGTTTGCCAGGCACATTGGCACCTAAATACCAAGAATGCTTGGCCTGTGGCAAAAGGGTTTCATTGGCTGCGGCGTTGACAGTGGCAACCCAGCGCTCACTCGCTTCTTGACTGGCCTCAATGGAATCGATTTTATTTTTCTGCAGATGTTCAATGCAGTTGGTGATCCATTCAACATGGTGTTCAATGGCAGGTGGCATATTGCACAAAACAGAGGGGCTGCCAGGACCTGTGATGGTGAACATATTGGGAAAGCCTGGAACCTGAAGACCGAGGTAATTCAAGGGGCCTGCCTGCCAAGCTTTTTGTAATGTCATGCCATCTCGACCTTGGATGTCCATTTTGAGCAAAGAGCCGGTCATGGCATCAAAGCCGGTGGCAAACACAATGATGTCTAGGCTGTATTCAGCCTTGCTTGTTTGGATGCCACGAGGCGTGATGCACTCTATGGGCGTCTCCCTAAGGTTGACCAAATCCACATTGTCAGCATTGAAGGTTTCGAAATATCCGCTGTCGATGGGCGGCCTCTTAGCAGCAAAGGGATGGTCAATGTCGCTGAGCAGCTCTGCTTTGACGGGGTCAGTGACAGTCTGGCGAATTTTGTGTCGAATGAAATCGGCTGCTGTTCGATTTGAATCTGGGTTCTGCAGCAAATCTTTAAAAGTGGCCCGAAACTGCAGGCCGCCCTTGAGCCAAGCTTCTTCGTAAATCTGGTGACGCTCATCTTCACTGACGTCATGGACTAAGCGTTCTGAAATGCGAAAGGGGTGGGCATTGGTATTGGTGGTCATCACTTCTCGAAAGTGATCGGCGTTTTCCTTTGCATAGCGCTTAAAGGAATCATCCAGTGGCACGTTTCGAGCAGGAATGCTGTAGTTGGCTGTTCGCTGAAACACCGTCAAATGCTTGGCTTGCTCAGCAATCACAGGAATGGCTTGAATGCCGGTTGAACCCGTTCCTACGACACCCACATGTTTACCTGTGAAATCAACCCCTTCATGGGGCCATTCACCCGTGTGAAACCAGTCCCCAGCGAATGAATCAAGTCCCGAAATGTCTGGAATATTGGCAGAGGACAAACAACCCACAGCCGTGATGAAATATTTGGCTGAATAGGTTTGGCCTGTATCGGTGGTGATGTGCCATCGCTTGTCTGTTTCTGTGTAATGGGCACTGTGGACTCGGGTGCCTAGAACAATATCGGGTCGCAGTTGGAAACGATCAGCCACATGGTTAAGGTAGCGCAAAATTTCAGGTTGCTGTGGGTAGCGCTCTGACCATTCCCACTCATCTAAAAGTTCTTTGGAAAAATAGTAGGCGTAGGAGTGGCTTTCGGAATCACAGCGAGCCCCTGGGTACCGGTTCCAGTACCAGGTTCCGCCCACGCCTTGGGCTGCATCCAGTACTTTGACCGACAAGCCCAGTTTGTCGCGCAAAAGGAGCAATTGGTACAAGCCAGAAAAGCCAGCCCCCACAACAATCGCATCAAGCAAAACGGGAGAGGTCTGGTTTGAAGAGCGAGGGTTCATTGGGCTTATTTTGCCTGTAATTTAAAGTCAGCCTAAAGACACCTGTCAAAATTTGGGTAAAGAGAAAGATGCGATGAAACTGGACCCTCAGCAGACTGCAAAAGCCCTGCCTTACAAACTGCTAGCGCAAGAAATAGAACATTTATTAGGCGACCCATCGGTCGTCGTGCCGCCGCGCTTGGTGCAGCGCTTGTCTGCGCAAAGCAGTTTGTTTGTCATGCCAGCATCGGATGCACAGCTGGCCATCACCAAGCTCATCACATGGGTCGCAGACAACCCTGGGCGTGGTTTGCCGGCCATTCAAGGTGAGGTCATGGTGTTTGATGTCCGTGACGGCAGGCATTTGTGCTTGCTCGATGGCCCAACCGTCACGGCACACAGAACAGCTGCAGTGTCTTTGCTGGCGGCTCAAAAACTGGCTCCCAATCCTGCGGGCAAATTACTGCTGGTGGGTGCAGGGGTCCAAGCAAGGGCGCATTTACATGCGTTTACCCAAGGTTTGGGGGTGAAGGAAGTCATGGTGTCCTCGCGTACCCGTGCCAGTGCACAGCTGTTGGTAGACGAGGCGCTGGCCATGGGTTTGCAAGCAGAAATAGCAGAAAGCGCCGACGATGCTTTGGCTGACTGCAGTCTGGTGGTCAGTGCAACCAGCGCCCAAGAGGTTGCATTGCGAGCGCATCCACGGACAGATGCATTTGTGTGTGCCATCGGTGCATTCACACCCGCCATGGTTGAGTGGTCGCCTGATGTCTGTGCTTATCTGGCCCAACACGGTCGGGTGTATGTCGATACCCGTGACGCTGACCATGAAGCTGGGGACTTGCTGCAAGCTGGATTGGATGTGTCGACTTTCCCCACCTTGCAAGCATTGGTGCGAGGAGAGGTTTCTGAGGCTTATGCCAAAAAAGGACCTGTATTTTTCAAAAGCTGTGGCTGGGCAGGCTGGGACTTGGCCGCGGCCAGGTGCGTGATGCGTTCGTTGCATCTTGCTTTAAGACCGATGCGTTGAATGTCATCGAAGTAGTGATGCTAGGGACTAGCTGCCAAGGCTTGATCGATGTCCCACAAAATATCGTCCAGGGTTTCCAAGCCCACACTCAATCGAATCAAGTCG
>JAIXYA010000251.1 GCA_027490485.1 Comamonadaceae bacterium | reverse complement strand
TCAACCACACCCAGCCCTTGCATATCCTGACGCTGGAAGACCCCATCGAGTTTGTGCACCACAGCCAACGCAGCTTGGTGCAACAACGCAATGTGCCCGGCCACAGTGCAGACTTCGCCACCGCTTTGCGCGCTGCATTGCGGCAAGACCCCGATGTGATTTTGGTGGGCGAATTGCGCGACTTACCCACCATTGAACTCGCCTTGCGTGCTGCTGAAACAGGGCACCTTGTACTGGCCACGTTGCATACCCGCAGCGCCACCCAAGCGATTGAGCGCTTGGTGGATGTCTTTCCTGGCGACACAAAAGCCTTGGTTCGCCAGCAACTCAGCCTGTCCTTATTGGGGGTGGTGCATCAAGTTTTATGCAAAAGTGCTGATGGCAGTCGCCGGGTGGCAGCTCACGAAGTGCTGTACGCCACACCGGCTGTGCGGCAAATGATCCGCGACAACAAAGCTGCCCAGCTGCCCAATGCCTTGCAAACCGGCGCACAGTTTGGCATGCAGACCTTGGCGCAAAGCCTCTCGCAACTGCAAACCCAAGGCGTGATTTCGGCGAGCGAGATGGCTCGGCATGCTTGATGGCTAAGATAGAACAACCCCGTTTTCAGGAAAGTTATCCACCATGGCCCGCACCAACCCCAAAACCTACGAACCCAGCACCCCCACCAAAGTGGCTTTCATTGGCCTCGGTGTCATGGGCTACCCCATGGCAGGCCATTTGGCACTGGCCGGTCAACACGTCACGGTTTACAACCGCAACCCTGCCAAGGCCAAGGACTGGTGCGCCGAATTTCCTGGCCATACCAGCGCAGCCACGCCACGCGAAGCAGCCTTGGGCGCAGACATGGTGTTTTGCTGCGTCGGCAATGACGATGATTTGCGTTCGGTCATGTTAGGTGCCGATGGGGCTTTGGCCGGTACCCAAGCCGGTGCCCTGCTGATCGACCACACCACCGCCTCTGCCAATGTGGCGCGTGAGTTGTTTGCTGCTGCCAAAGCAAAGGGTGTGCATTTTGTAGATGCGCCTGTGTCAGGTGGTGAGGCGGGTGCCATCAACGGCATGTTGACCGTCATGTGCGGCGGCGAGTCTGCGGCTTTTGACCGCGCCAAGCCTGTGGGCATGGCCTTCTCCAAAGCCTTCACCTTGATGGGCGAGAGCGGCGCGGGTCAACTCACCAAAATGGTTAACCAAGTTTGCATCGCCGGTTTGGTGCAGGGCTTGTCTGAGGGCATTGCCTTTGGCATGAAAGCCGGCCTGAACATGGAGCAGGTGTTGGAGGTGATTGGCAAAGGTGCAGCGCAAAGCTGGCAAATGGACAACCGTGGCAAAACCATGGTGGCTGACAAATTTGACTTTGGCTTTGCAGTCGACTGGATGCGCAAAGACTTGGGGCTGGTGATGGACGAAGCCAAGCGCAATGGTGCCCGTGTTCCAGTCACAGCCTTGGTAGATCAGTTTTACGCCGATGTGCAAGCCATGGGCGGCAAGCGCTTTGACACCTCTAGCCTGATCAAGCGCTTGCGCTAAAGCCTTTACTTGGCAGGCTTGGCTCCATCCGCCGGTGCTGGTGGTGGCAACAAATTGCGCAACTCTTCTTCGCTGATGATCTCAAAGAGGCGAACGACTTTGTTCACACCACTGACGTTGCGCGTCAATTGGGTCGCGCTATTGGCTTCACGCTGGGTCACACGGCCCATCAAATAAACAGTGCCCCGCTCTGTCACCACTTTGAAGGCGTTGGCGAACAAGTCACGGCTGTCCACAAAACTGGCTTTGACCTTGGCGACGATCAGCAAGTCGTTGGAGCGCTCAGACAAATTGGACAAGGGCATAACGGCCAACTCATTCACCACCGCTTTGACGTTTTCAATACGCTCGACCAGTTGAACAACAGCTTGACGGTCTTTCTCGGCAGTGACTTCACCGGTGAGCAAGACCTGACGGTTGAAGCTAGTGACATTCACATGCACCCGCTCGCCGAGGTTGTCGCGAATACGCGCCTGCGCACGTAACTCAATCGATTCATCTTCAAGCTGAGCGCCAGATGTTCGTCGGTCACTCGCGACCATAGCTGTACCGGCCACGCCCGCAATCATCAAGGGGGCGCAAGCGCCCAAGGTGCTGACCAGCAACAAAGCGCCAAGGGCTTTAACGGCAAAAGATGTTTTCATGAAGGGTTCTCCTGTTCACCTAACAACTGACTGTCCACGCCATCGCACAAGCAGTGCAATACCAGCAAATGGACTTCTTGAATTCTGGCCGTGCGGTCGTGCGGCACGCAAATATGCACATCGGTTTCGCGCAACACCTGGCCGATTTTGCCGCCGCCCTTGCCGGTCAGTGCCACCACGATCAAATCACGCTCGTGGGCGGACTCGATAGCTGCCAACACATTACGGGAATTGCCACTGGTGGAGATGGCCAACAAAACATCGCCGGGTTGACCCAAGGCCCGCACTTGTTTGGAAAAAATTTGGTCGAAGTGGTAATCGTTGGCGATCGCGGTCAAGATGGAGCTGTCGGTTGACAGGGCAATCGCGCCGAGTTCAGGGCGTTCGCGTTCAAAACGTCCGACAAACTCTGCGGCAAAGTGTTGCGCATCTGCGGCTGAGCCGCCATTGCCACACGCCATGACTTTGCCGCCGCCAGTCACGCACATTAAAAGAGCGCCCACCGCGGCAGCAATGGGTTTGCTTAAGGTTTGGGCCGACTGGTATTTCAGATCGGCACTGTCGATGAACTGCTGTTCTATGCGTTGCTCTAACATGGGCGAATCATACCTTTGCAACATGTCTTGGCTGCGTCATTCTTCAAACGCGGCTTTGAGCCAGATCAAGCTATCTGCTTGTAGTAGCACGGCATCAAAGCGGCATGGCGGGGGTTTGGGGTATCTGCGCAAAAAGTGTTTGGCTGCAAACACAATGCGCCTTCGCTTGAGGGCGCTGATGCTGGCACCGGCTCCCCCAAAATCGTCTCTGGCGCGGGCCCTGACCTCAACGAACACCATTGTGCCATCGCACTCGCGCACAATCAGGTCAATTTCGCCGCCGCCTCGCCCAGGCGTGCGGTAATTTGAAGCAAGCAGCGTCAGGCCATGGTCTTGCAAATAGCGCAATGCACGCTGTTCGGCTGCATCGCCGCGTTGCTTGGTGTTAGGTACAGGGAAAGAGGTGTTTTTTGGTTTCACGTTTTGATTCCGCATTGGTGGCAGCCCACGATGCCAGCGCTTCACAAGCGCATCCGCCAGCCTGCCTGTATGTGCTGGCCACGCCGATTGGCAATTTGGCGGACATGGGGCTGCGGGCTTTGCATGTGTTGACGCTGGCCGACGCCTTGGCTTGCGAAGACACACGCCACAGCCAGACTTTGCTGCGCGGCTATGGCATTGACAAAGCAGCAAGTGCTTTTTTAGCGTTGCATCAACACAATGAGTCGAGTGCAGCAGAGCAGGTAATTTTGCGCTTGCAAAGCGGTCAACGGGTGGCCTATTTAAGTGATGCAGGTACACCCGCGATCAGCGACCCGGGCGCCAAACTGGTGGCCTTGGTGCAAGCGGCCGGGTTCAGAGTCATCCCTATTCCAGGCGCCAGCAGCGTGACGGCCATGCTCAGCGTGAGCGGTTGCCACGGCGACGGCAGTTTTGTGTTTCTGGGTTTTTTGCCCAGCAAATCAACGGAGCGGCAAACAGCCATTCAAAGCATGTCTGGCGAGGCGCGATCACAGGTTTTTTTGGAAGCACCGCATCGCATAGAAGCCTTGGCCAAGGACTTGCGCGCACTAGGCGCGAGAGAATTGAGCGTGGGGCGGGAATTGACCAAGCAATTTGAAGAAGTGGCCCGCGTGCCCGCACAAGACTTTGCAGCTTGGCTTGAAGCCACACCGCACCGCGCCAAAGGCGAGTTTGCCTTGGTGTTGCATCCCTTGGCGCAAGAGAACACAAGCTTGGCCGAGGCTGAGCGGGTGCTGGATTTGTTGCTGCCAGAGCTGCCCGTGAAAACGGCTGTGAAGTTGGCTGCTCAAATCTCAGGTGCGCCACGCAATGCCTTGTATGCACTCGCATTGCAAAAGAAACCCGAGGAAAGCAGTGACTGAAACTTAGGTCACCAAGTGTTGGGGCTTGTGGGCCACGAACGCTTCAATGTTGTCGATCAACTGATCCGCCAAAAACTGCATGGCTTGCTGCGAAGCCCACGCTACATGGGGCGTCAAAATGAAATTGGGTGAGCGAATATCCAGCAAAGGGTTACCGTTTTTGGGCGGCTCCTGACTCAGCACATCAAAGCCTGCACCTGCAATCACGCCGGTTTGCAAAGCCACTTTCAAAGCCTCCTCGTCCACCAAACCTCCGCGTGAGGTGTTGATCAGCAAAGCGCTGCGCTTCATCTGCTGCAACTGCGCCATGCCAATGAAGTGGCGTGAGGCAGGTGTCAAGGGGCAGTGCAAAGAAATGATGTCCGATTCAGCGAACACCTGCTCTGCTGGCACAAAGTCCACGCCTACAGCTTTGGGTGGCGCATGGTCAGCGAACAACACCTTCATGCCTAAAGCGCGAGCAATATGCGCTGTGGCCTGCCCCAACACGCCCTCACCAAAAATGCCCAAAGTGCTGCCATGCAAATCGCGGATGGGGTAATCGAAAAAGCAAAACTGCTCCTCTTTTTGCCAGCGGCCATTGAGCACGTCGTCGCGGTAGGCGATCAAGTTGCGGCGCAAGGCAAAAATCAGGGCGAATGCATGTTCAGGCACGGTGTGAACCGCATAGTTGCGAATATTGGCCACCGCCACACCGCGTTCGCGACAAGCCTCTACATCAATCACGTCATAGCCGGTGGCGGCCATGGCGATCAGTTTGAGCTCAGGCAGTTGCGCCAAGGTTTCGCGACGGATGGGCACTTTGTTGCTGATTGCAACCGTTGCCCCTTGCAAACGCTCGACCACCTCTTCGGGTCGGGTTTGCACATGCTCGGCCCATTCATGAGCAAAAGCGGGTTTGCGCAGCTCAGCCCTTAACGACTGCCTGTCCAGAAAGACTATTTTTTGCATGCTCATCCTTGTTGAAGACCGACGCACCCAAGCCAGAGGGCACAGCATGCTGACGCCAGTAGTTGCCAGCGGCAGCTGCGCCGCTGCCTGGGGTGACTGCCACGCCGCAGTCGAGCATGGCCATTTCAGCCCCATTTATCGCGGCCATCAAATGCACCTCGTTCATGTCGCCGAGGTGCCCGATGCGAAACAATTTGCCAGCCACTTTGGACAAACCGCCACCGAGTGACAAGTTGTAGCGACGGTAAGCGCGGGCAATCACTTCCGTGCCTGCAATGCCTTGAGGCAACATCACCGCAGTCACCGTGTCTGAATGCCACTTGGCTTCAGCAGCACATAACTTGAGTTGCCAGCCTTGGGTCACCGCAGCACGCACACCCTCGGCCAGGTAATGGTGACGGGCAAAAACGTTCTCCAAGCCTTCTTCGTTGAGCATTTTCATGGACTCGACCAGTCCATACATCAATGGCAACGCGGGTGTGTAAGGAAAGTAACCTGTGGCATTGCTTTGCAACATGTCTTGCAAGTCAAAGTAAGCGCGTTTGAGTTGTGCAGTTTTGTGCATTGCCAATGCTTTGTCGCTGACGCACAAAATGCCCAAACCGGCGGGCAGCATCAAGCCCTTTTGCGAACCACTGACCGCCATGTCCACGCCCCAGTCATCGAAACGAAAATCGATGCAGCCTAGAGAAGAAACACAATCAACGAACAAGAGCGCTGGGTGTGCGGCATCGTCCAAGGCTTCGCGTACGCCTGCGATGTCTGAGGTCACGCCGGTAGCGGTCTCGTTGTGACAAGCCAGCACCGCTTTGAAGCTGTGTTGCGTGTCATTTTTCAAGATGTCTGCAAACTGTTGCAATGGCACACCGGTGCCCCATTCGCAGTCAACGATGTGCACATCCAAACCCAAGCGCTGGCACATGTCGATCCACAAATGGCTGAACTGGCCAAAACGCGCAGCAAGCACTTTGTCGCCGGGCGACAAGGTATTGGTCAGTGCGGCTTCCCAGCAGCCGGTGCCCGACGAAGGAAAAATGAAAGGCGTGCCGGTTTTGGTGCGGAAGATGTCCTTCAAGCCACCCAAGATGGTGTACGTGAGCTGAGGGAAATTCGGCGAGCGGTGGTCTTCCATAGAGACCATCATGGCGCGTTGAATACGCTCTGGTACGTTGGTAGGACCTGGGACAAACAAGAAATTACGACCAGCCATGGCAGGCTCCTTCAATGGTTAAAAAATACCGACCTGTTCTTCAAGGATGCAAAACACTTGCGCCATACACAGGGAAGGGCGCTACCAACTCAGCCACCTTGGCACGCGCCTTGGCAATATGCTGGGCGTCGTCTGGCGCTTCCAGCACATCCGCAATCAGATGCGCGGTGATACGCGCTTGTTCTTGGCCAAAGCCACGCGTGGTCATGGCAGGCGTTCCCAAACGAATCCCGCTGGTGACCATGGGTTTTTCAGGGTCGTTAGGGATGCCGTTTTTGTTGCAAGTGATATGGGCTTGACCCAAGGCCAGCTCGGCGGCTTTGCCCGTGATGCCTTTGGCACGCAAATCCACCAACATCACATGGCTTTCGGTGCGGCCACTGACGATGCGCAATCCCCGCTCAACCAAGGTTTTGGCCAAGGTGTCTGCGTTCAACAAAACCTGTTGCTGATAGGCTTTGAAGGCTGGTTGCAAGGCCTCATGAAAAGCGGTGGCCTTACCTGCAATGACATGCATCAACGGGCCGCCTTGCATGCCTGGGAAGACCGCGCTGTTGATTTTTTTCGACATCTCTTCACTGTTGGTCAAGATGATGCCGCCGCGGGGGCCGCGCAAACTCTTATGGGTCGTCGACGTGACCACATCGGCAAAGGGCACTGGATTGGGATAAGCACCCCCAGCAATCAAGCCAGAGTAATGGGCCATGTCTACCATCAAGTAAGCGCCAATGCTCTTGGCTACCTGTGCAAACTTTTCCCAATCAATCTTCAGCGAATAGGCCGATGCACCCGCGATGATCAGCTTGGGCTTGTGCGTATGGGCCATTTTCTCCATGGCGTCGTAGTCAATTTCTTCGGCCGCATTCAGACCGTAACTCACCACATTGAACCATTTGCCACTCATGTTCAGGTGCATGCCATGGGTCAGGTGACCACCTTCTGCCAAGCTCATGCCCATGATGGTGTCGCCGGGTTGCAGCAAGGCCAAGAACACCGCTTGGTTGGCTTGCGAGCCGGAGTTGGCCTGCACGTTGGCGAAATTGGCGCCGTACAGTTCTTTCAGCCGGTCAATGCAAAGCTGTTCGACGATGTCGACAAATTCACAGCCGCCGTAGTAACGCTTGCCAGGGTAACCCTCGGCGTATTTGTTGGTCAGGACCGAGCCTTGGAGTCGCATGACCGCTGGACTGGTGTAGTTTTCAGAGGCAATCAACTCAATGTGTTGTTCCTGCCGATGCGCTTCTTGCAACACGGCCGACCACAACTGCGGGTCACTGTGTGACACATCTGATTGGTCGGGAAACGCCATCTGCTTAGACATAACGGCCAGCCATGGCGTCGAGTGAAACGACTTTGATGCTGGCCGCTTTGCCTGCGCAGCCAAACGCTTCAAAGCGGGCTTTGCAAATGCCCTTGGCGGCTTTGCGTGCTGCGATCAAAGCTTTGCGTGGATCGAATTCGCTGCGGTCTTGCGCAAACGCTTGTCGCATCGCGCCGGTCATGGCCAAGCGGATGTCGGTGTCGATGTTCACCTTGCGCACACCTGAGCGAATACCGCGCTGGATTTCTTCCACGGGGACGCCATAGGTTTCTTTGATGTCGCCACCAAACTCGCGAATGATTTCCAGCCACTCTTGCGGCACACTGGAAGAGCCGTGCATGACCAAATGGGTGTTGGGAATCGATTGGTGAATGGCCACGATTTGGTCCATGGCCAAAATGTCGCCCGTGGGCTTGCGGGTGAATTTGTAAGCGCCGTGGCTGGTGCCAATCGCAATCGCCAAGGCATCGACGCCGGTGCGTTCAACAAAGTCTTTGGCTTGTACCGGATCGGTCAGCAGCATATCGTGGGTGAGTTTGCCCACAGCGCCCACGCCATCTTCTTCACCAGCCTCGCCGGTTTCCAAAGAACCCAAGCAACCCAACTCACCTTCGACAGACACGCCTACCGCATGCGCCATCTCGCAGACGCGGCGGGTGACATCGATGTTGTACTCGTAGGAAGAAGGTGTTTTGCCATCTTGCATCAACGAGCCATCCATCATGACACTGGAAAAACCGGAACGGATGGACTGCTGGCACACCGCAGGCGAGACACCATGGTCTTGGTGCATCACCACCGGAATATCGGGATGGGTTTCGATGGCAGCCAACACCAAGTGACGCAAATAGGCTTCGCCTGCATATTTACGCGCACCCGCAGACGCTTGCAAGATCACGGGGCTGTTGGTCTCTTGTGCAGCCTCCATGATGGCTTGCACTTGCTCGAGGTTGTTGACGTTGAACGCAGGGATGCCATAGCCATGCTCGGCAGCATGGTCTAAGACTTGGCGCAGGGATACAAGGGCCATGAAATTCTCCAGTTAAAAATTAGGGGGATGGCCTCAGGCCTTTTTCTTGCGTTCCATCATGCGCCACACAAAAGGCGTGAAGATGAGTTGCATCGCCAGTTCCATCTTGCCGCCAGGGACCACCACGGTGTTGGCACGCGACATGAAAGAGTCGGGGATCATGTTGAGCAAATAAGGAAAGTCGATGCCCTTGGGATTGGCAAAGCGAATCACCACAAAACTTTCATCAGGCGCAGGAATTTCACGCGCAATGAATGGGTTGGACGTATCGACACAAGGCACACGCTGGAAGTTCACATGGGTGTGGGCGAACTGCGGGCAGATGTAGTTCACATAGTCGGGCATGCGACGCAAAATCGTGTCGGTCACGGCTTCGGTGGAGTAGCCGCGCTTGGACTTGTCGCGCCAGAGTTTTTGAATCCATTCCAAGTTGATGACCGGCACCACACCAATCAGCAAATCGGGGTGCTGGGCGATGTTGACTTCAGGGGTCACCACCGCGCCATGCAGGCCTTCATAAAACAACAGGTCAGTGCCACTGGGAACGTCTTCCCAAGGCGTGAACGTGCCGGGGTCTTGCTTGTAGGGCGCGGCCTCTTCGTTATC
>JAIXYA010000109.1 GCA_027490485.1 Comamonadaceae bacterium | reverse complement strand
GGAGTTGTCTATTTTGCAATCCCATGCAGCTGATATGTCTGCGTGCATGGGCGAAAACCCGGACATCATCGAGTTTGGTGCGGGTTCTTTGCAAAAAATTCGTTATTTACTCAATGTGGCGAAAAACCCTGCACGCTATGTACCGATGGATATTTCGGGCCCGCATTTGAAAGCAGCCAGTGCCGAGTTGCAAACTGAGTTTGTCTCACTCAAGATACTTCCTGTGGTGGCTGACTACACCAATCCATGGCATCTGCCTTCTGCGCTGCCTGGCACAGGCAAGCGCGTAGCTTTTTTTCCTGGTTCAACGATAGGCAATTTTTCACCTGCACAAGCCCATACTTTTTTTCAAAACTGTGTCCAACACTTGCGCGGCGGGGCTTTGCTGCTGGGTGTGGATCTGATCAAGTCACCTGACGTTTTACACGCGGCTTACAACGATTCGCAAGGTGTGACTGCTGCTTTCAATCTCAACATATTGACACGGGCTAACCGCGAACTTGGGTGCGATTTTGATCTGACGCAATTTGCTCACAGCGCTTTTTACAATGCGCCTTTGAGAAGAATTGAAATGCATTTGCTCAGCTTGAAATCCCAGATCGTTCATTTGAACGGTGTGCCTTATGCGTTTGAGCAAGGTGAAACTCTGCACACCGAGTATTCGCACAAGTTCACAATAGCTGGTGTACAACAAGCGGCACATGCAGCTGGCCTAGAAACTGGTCCAATTTGGACCGATCCCCAACAGTACTTTGGCCTATTCTGGCTCACTATTCCCTAACGATAGGAGACCTCATCATGAAAGCTATTTGGAACGACACCGTGGTTGCGGAAAGTAACGACACCGTTCTGGTTGAAGGCAACCACTACTTTCCCGCAGAAGCCTTGAACCAAAACTTTGTGTCCCCGAGCAACCACAAAACCATGTGCGCATGGAAAGGACAGGCCAGTTATTTGTCGCTGCTGGTGAACGGCGAATTAAACAATGATGCGGTCTGGTATTACGCTGACCCCAAACCGCAGGCAGAAGAAATCAAAGGCCGTGTCGCTTTTTGGAAAGGTGTCAAAGTCATTGAGTGACTTTGGATTTACCAGTGGCTGCTGTTGGGCTCGCCCTTGAATGGTCCAGATAGATCAGGTGTGATCCACCCCCCATAGAACCCGCCAGACTGCGCAACAACATGCGCACCATCGACTGTGCAATCAAGATGGTGAGCGTAAAAGGCAATGCAATCAGCCAGAGGTTCTGCTCCGGCCAATGGCTTCGGATAGCTCCAAGCAACCTGTGGCAATCGACGCTCGCCATCCATCAGATCCCAATAAAGCGCAGGGCCTTTCCACTCGCAAAATGAACCGCGTCCTGCAGGCCGCAAAAGGCCATTCTTAACGTCTGACATCGGAAGATAAAAGGTAGGCGGGTGTGCGGTCTCTCTAATCGCCCAGGCGCCACGGGTTTGAGCCACCAAGGTCTTTTCCCAGAACACCAGAATTTCTCGCTTATCGCGTACCAGTTCAGGTGGACGTGGAAAATCCCAAACTGAAAGTTGCCCTTGCGCAGGGACTTGCGCAAACGGTGGACGATCCTTTCCTCGCCATCGCCATTGAGCACGGGCTAGCGCCAACAAATCTGGATCATCCATGCTGATCTCGACCTCTTTTGCAGACTGAGGTTATCCATTGCTGTGACGTTATAAAGATATGCATTGGCTAGACTATAAGGCCAGTCATTTGATCATTCACGGATTAGAACCTCAAGACAGATTTCACCATGCATCCAATTCCTCTTTTTCCTCTCTCACATGGGTTGTTTCCCGATGGCATGCTGTCGCTTCAAATTTTTGAGGTTAGGTATCTTGACTTGATCAAACGTTGCCACCAGCAGCAACTGCCCTTTGGTGTGGTGTGGTTGAAAAAAGGCAGCGAGGTCCAAGTGCCTGGAGAGACACCTATGTTGCATGCCTATGGGTGCCATGCACATATTCGTGAGTTTGAACAGGTACAACCCAATTTATTCCGAGTCATTTGTCAAGGGGGACTTCGCTTTGAGTTGAATGACACTCAGCCTGGACCTTTTGGCGTTTGGCAGGGCGATATTTCCATCCTTGCCCAAGACTCAGAAGTTGAAATACCTGCATATCTAGAGCACCATGCTGGTCGTTTAGGCAAAATCATCGCAAGTGCTCAAAAACAGGGACAGCTTAATAGACTGCCTATCTTGCAACCCTATCTCTTAGACCAGTGCGGCTGGGTGGCCAATCGATATGCTGAAGCTTTAAATATCAGCACAGAGTTGAAGGTCCAACTCTTATCCGAACTTGATCCACTCAAGAGATTACAGACAATTGACTCATTGATGGGTCAGGATGGTGATGCATCCCAATCGAACGGGGCTGATACATAGGGCCAAGAACTTCTGTCATCAAACACCCATTTAGCACCCATGGGCATATTCATCAGCATGAAATTTGGATGTTCAAACTCTTTCTAGGTAACCCCTAAAAGTCAAAGCCAAGCTGACTTTGGTTAAGCCTTTTTGTAGAACTTGTTTTTTGACGTGACGGCATGGATTTGCGAGAAGCATGTTTATCGATGACAGCTTTTTTGCCGTCGATGGTATCTGGTTGTTTTCGTCTGGCGTGCAGGCGTTGTTTTGATTCACGCGTGGCAGAAGCCAAATCGACGAGGGGTTCAGTGATGTGACAACTGAGGCCAAGCTTGTTTTTTTGTTGATCGGGCATCAGCCAGGGTTCAAACAGCCAACTGTCTGGAACAGGGCGCATGTAGGGCAGCCATCGCCTGACGAATTTTCCATAAGGATCATGGTCTTGGGCTTGCTTGATAGGGTTGTACACCCGGGTGGTATTGATCCCTGTTGTGCCTGACTGCATTTGCAATTGGCTCCAGTGAATGCCTGGTTCATAGTCCAAAAACTGTGTTGCCAACCATTCCCCAACGGGACGCCAATGCAGCCATAAGGGATAGGCTGCAACCGAAACCAGCATCGCTCGCATGCGAAAGTTCAGCCATCCTGTTTCTCTCAGCATGGTGACGCAGGCGTCCACCATGGGCCAACCTGTGCGGGCTTCTTTAAGGGCTTCGAAGTATTCAACGTTGAAGTCATGCTCGCGAAGATCGTCATACCCTTGGTGCATATTTCGCCATTCGATTTCAGGTTCACTCTCGAGTTTTTGGATGAAATGGCAATGCCAGTAGAGGCGACTTGTGAAAGCTGCCAAGCCTGCTCGGTGCCTACTTGCCTGCTGCGGCATCTCTGCCATGTGAGCACGTGTTTGCTGCACCACTTCTCGCATGCTGATGCAGCCATAGCTTAAGTAGGCGGACAACCTAGAACATGCATCGGGTGCAGACAACGGAGATGAAATACCACCTCGGTAGCCCATACTGCGGGCATTGAGAAAACTGTGGAATGTCTTCAAGGCATGAACACGACCGCCAAGTTGTCGCATGGGCGGGTTGTGCTTTAAATGATGGGGAGTACCCATTCAAAATGCACTCTCAGAAGGTTTCCCCCAAAAGCGCAAGGAATCCACTTTTTCAACAGGCGACGCCATATGTCTTTCCCATGCGCTTTGCCACAGGTTGCGGTTTTTCAAACCTCGCACAACGCCAAACTGTGGGAATTCATGCCAAACAACCCCATGAACTTTGCACCATGCCGAAACTTTCAGATCGCGTGCATAGGTGAACCCATTGCCTGTTTCTTCGTGTGAGTACAGCCCTGTAAATGGAGCGTCTTGCCAAATTCGACTCAGGACATCCGATAACTCGCCATGATGAATGTCAATGCAACCTCCCAGCGATCGTAAATGTGCGTCCAATACTTGCAATGACTCGCGTATGAATTCGAAGTGCTGAAGCGCTGCATCGGGTTGCAGCCACAGTTCTGGTTCGACGACATAAATGCATCTGATGGGTCCATTAATACTCGCCTTGGCCAACGCAGAATGGTCTTGCCAGCGCAAGTCGCGTTTGAACCAAACCAAAGAGTAGCTCATGGTACTTTTTGACAGTAAAAAATTTATTGAATGTAATTAAAAGCAAGTGGCGCAAACAAACTCACACTTGCAATGAGCGTCAATGCAAACCGCATCTTGAGCCAAGCCGATAAATTGAACGTCGGGTAAGTTTTAAAGTCCACAAAGAAGCAGGCCCAAAGCATCAAACATTGAATAGCAAGACCCAGTTGGGTGTTGAAAATCAAGCTAAGCCATGCCGCCAAACTGGGAATCACCCCCCAAACAAGTCGCAGGCTGTTTGGTGAAGATTCCATCATTGTGAGTCCCCAATGTACAGCGCCTAAGAAACTGATGATGGTTGCGCCATACGCCAAAAGACTGAATAAAAGCGTTTGCTGGTGAGTTCCAGAAGTGAATATGCAAAGGCTGGACAGTCCTACAAACGGGATCAAACCTCCAAATCCGAGGAGCAGGGCAGTCCGCGATGGGCTCTGGATGTTGTTTGACATTTATGGTTTGAAAGAACCTGATTGAGGTTCAAAGCAGTTGATCAGCGCAATAGGGGGTGAGTTCATCTTTTGAATTAAAAACTTCCGGATGAATGGGGCTGGCAGGTGGGGATGGGTGTAGCCACTCCAAACTGCATCAGGCACGATTGCCGCATCAGAATCTGCCTTTTGAATCATGACCACTGCAGGAAGCAGTTCTTTGAATTCAACCTCAACCAATATCCAACTTCCCATGGCCCAAGCGCTGGAAATATTTGAGTGTTTTGAATCTGGTGGACTGTAGTCATGAATCAAACTTTGAGCCAGTTGGTACTGCTTATTTGAGGGAGACAAACGCTCAACTTCTCCACAGATTCTTGTCAATGTATTCAGCTTATCTTCGAATTTTCCAACTACATCAATGGGCCTATCATCAATGGTGAGTAACAGTCCCAGGTCATCTCTGACCCAGCCAATATGGCTTGACAGCACCAAGACACTAGCGAGGGTGAGAAGGATCAGTGACTTTTTCAGTCTCATCCTGGCCAGCATCCTTTGTTGCGATAGAAATAGGCTTACACATTTTTTCTCCATCCCACACTTGGCCACACCAACAAACGCCATCAGCGTTGATGATGCAAGTACCTGTTCCGCAGCATCTTGGGTCTTCACTCATGGTCGCTCTTTCATCTAAATAAGGGGTCAGCAATTGGCTCTGCGGTGGTCTGCAATTTGGCGATCATTGAATTTCATTTCTGGATGCCTCAAGACGCGATGTTTGGTAGCTCTACCTTTGACCCGTTTTCTCCATAATCTGAATGATTTAGGCTTTAACTCAGCCCTCATGAGACGGATCACCTCAGCTTCTGTGAGTCCGACTCGATCTTTGATGGTCTCAAAGGAAGTACGGTCTTCCCAGGCCATTTGAATGACATAAGAAATATCACCCTCGGTCAGTTGGTAGACGCTAGGGTCAACAACGCCATGCATCATTGCTTAGAACCTTCAAAGAGTCGACGACCAATGCCCACAGCATAAGGGGCGGCTCTTGCAGCGAGCATAGGATCGTTGGATGGTTCTATACCTTTGGGCAAGACGGTAGGCACAAAAGTGATGTCACGACACGCGCCGCCAGAATCTTCTGAGACGGCCGTGACCTTTAAGCTACCCAGCGTTACTTTGCGACGGGCTTCGGGTAAAGGCACTGTGGCACTGTCTAGCCTATCGCCAGGTTCCGCCAATTGAAGGTTGAAACTAAAAGTGACTTGGCCATCCTTGACACGTTGACGAAGTTCGTCGAACAAGAAATTGGGTCCCTTAGCCTTTGCCTCTTCATCGCTGAGACCCATCAAACCGGTGGATGGTTCAAAAATCCACTTGCCAAATTGCTTATCGCCCTTGCTGTTGACAAACGCAAAGGCATTGACGCCCCAGTAATTGACCGATGCAAAGCTGGCCGGTACTGGCTGGCTAGCAAAGTATTTGCCTTGAAGTAGCACTTCAGGATTGGCCTCTGCAAAAGCTTTGACCTTCTCAGGGTTGGGCGCTTTGGTTGAAGGGTCT
Organism: Comamonadaceae bacterium; assembly: GCA_027490485.1. Classification (GTDB taxonomy): domain Bacteria; phylum Pseudomonadota; class Gammaproteobacteria; order Burkholderiales; family Burkholderiaceae_C; genus Limnohabitans. The sequence continues at coordinate 2,869 of JAIXYA010000109.1, read as the reverse complement.
GGTGTGAGCGACTCTAGGCGACCGAGCAATTGTGCTGGGGTTGATGATCCAAAAACAGGCGCTGAGATATTTCCCATTTGCCATGTTTCACCGCCTGCAAGGTTGAACTGCAGCGCCATATTGCGTTGGCTCTTGGCATTGTCTGCTGCCTTGGGGTTGCCGCCGCCGACAGAAAAGCGAACGATCACAGGAATTTTTTGGCCACTGAAGACGGAGGCAGATGACAAAGTACGACCTTCTGTGCTGCCTACAAATTCAGCCGTTGCACAAATTCCCTTGGCTCCCGAACGTCGATAACCTTCGAACTTCCCGCCTGCAGCTTCAAAAGCATCCACCATTTTCACGGGATCAACAGTTTCTGCGCTGATTGCCGAAGCCATGATGAGGTGGCTTAAAGTAAATACGGTCAGGGTAGACAGGATTGGGTACGAGTGAATTGGCATTTTGATTAAATCAACCAGAAAAGAACATTTAATCTTATATTGAAAAAAACAAAAACCTTGGTGCAAATGAGAAACCCCAGATTCACGCATACTAATTCAGTATGCATAAATATCTATGAAAGACTCCACCTAAAGCAATTTAGCTGGAAATGAAGTGCCTAAGCGTGGCTTATTGTTAAAGAAGTTTATTATTTCCACCAAGCTAACAGGAGCAGCCATGAAAGAAACCAGTTTTGGCAGGTTTGAGCAGTCCTTCATGTTTCACATGATTCGGGACTTCTTCTTGCTATTGATTGTGGTGGCTGGACTTGAACTGGCTATTCGCTACGCAGTGGTTGTCTATGACTTCAAAAGCAATGAACCTCAGCGCGTTGAGCGGGCAGCTCAGCAACTGGCTGATGATGTTAAATCGATCATGCTCAATTCTGGTGGACCAACAGCCGCACAAACGGTCTACCCCATTTTGGATCGCAACTACGACAGCTTGGGTTTGTCCATTGCAGTTTTGCCCTCAGACATCACAGTCGAGTCTATCAAGCAAACCTTTAAGTTAAATCCTATTGGCCTAAGACAACGCTGGCCCGAAGGGGATAACAGTGAGTCGTCGGTTCAACTCAAGGCTGAACAGTTTTGTCTAGGCTGTCATGTCAAGGCGAAAGTGGGTGACGTGCTGGGAACTGTGACTGTTAGAAGCTATTTGTCTCGTAAAGAGGCTACTTGGTGGCAAGAGGTTCGTGTCACTGCCAGTGCTTTAAGCATCAAAATCGTCATACACACCATCGTGCTGTTTTTTCTTCTCAAAGTTCGCATGGAGCCTTTATTGGCACTGCGCACAACAGCAGCTTCATTGGCAAAAGGGGTGATGAACTTGTCGCCTCGAACCAAAGTCAATTCAAATGATGAATTTGGAGAGTTAGCTCAGGACATCAATCATTTTTTAGATCGCGTCAAGCAAATCGTTCAAGATCTCGATGGCATTCTCAGCGAGGTGGTCGCTGTGGGATCTCGCCTGGGTGTTCTCAATCGTCACCTTGAGCAGCAATTAGACGCAATGCGTGACGATACGTTTCAAAACAGTTGGAATGAAAGCCAACGAAACCTGTCAATGCAAATTGTTGCTGCGCGTGAAGCGGGTGCATTTGAAGTGTTGGTCCAAACTTTAGATACTTTGTCTCAGTCTTCTGGGCGAGGCGACGAGTTTGCGCCTATGCGTGCCCAGTTGGTCAAATTACAGAGTAGTTTTACGTCCATCACCCATGCGGTCCAAAACGCATTACCTTCACCTGAGCTAGCGCAGGCGCAGGCAGCCCAGTACCAAGCATTGTCGTTGTCCCTGAGAGAAATGGCCTTGCTGGAAGCCAGTATGCAAAAAGTGGCTGAGTCAGGTCAACAAGTGATCCATCGGCTAGCAAAGGGCAGATCCGATGTATGAAATCTTCACAAGCCATAAATTACCGCCCTGATATAGATGGATTGCGTGCTGTTGCTGTACTGACAGTCATTGCATTTCATGCCTTTCCTGAATGGGTTGCAGGCGGCTTTGTTGGTGTAGATATTTTTTTTGTGATCTCTGGGTTTTTGATTACCAAGCTTATTCAAGATGGTCTGCATAAACACAATTTCAGTATCAGTGGTTTTTATGCAAGCAGAGTAAGACGTCTTCTCCCTTCTCTGATTTTGGTGTTAGTAGCCTGTCAAATATTTGGTTGGTTCGCTTTGCTGTCTGACGAATACAAATTACTGGGTAAGCACATAACCGCCACTGCATTGTTAATTCCAAATTGGGTTATTTGGAGCGAGAGTGGCTACTTTGATTACGCCGCCAACACAAAACCATTGCTGCATCTTTGGAGTCTGGGGGTAGAGGAGCAGTTTTATTTATTTTGGCCTTTGACATTGTGCTTGGTATTCAAGTACAACTTAAATGCAATCCGGATAACTTCCATCCTTTTGTGTGCCTCTTTGCTTTTGAACCTGTTGATGGTTGAAAAATTTGCATCTGCAACATTCTTTTTGCCCTTCACCCGCATATGGGAGCTTCTGTCAGGAAGTGTGTTGGCATTGTTGACACATGCACACTTTGTGAGATTGAACCCCATAAGAGCCCAGTTCGAAAAGTACAAATGGATAAGGCAAGGACTCTCTTTTTTGGGCTTGATGCTGTTAATTGCAAGCTTATTTTTAATTGATCAAGACACACGCTTTCCAGGTGCTTGGGCGATATTGCCTGTGCTTGGCACTTTGTTGATCATTCTGGCTGGAAATACATCGTGGTTTAACCAATCGCTTCTGCCCGGCCGAATCCTGGTTGGCATTGGCTTGATAAGTTACCCTGTGTATTTATGGCATTGGCCGCTGTTGTCATTTGCAAGAATTCTGGAACAAAGCCAGCCACATTGGCAAATTCGTATTTCATGCATTGCCAT
>JAIXYA010000240.1 GCA_027490485.1 Comamonadaceae bacterium | reverse complement strand
GTGGATTGGGCAAAGCTTGGGTTGCTTGGGCCCCAACGCCCATGGCGCCGCCCAGCATGAACGCACACAGGGTGGCTTTGAAGCAAAAAAAGGCTGCCCGAGGGCAGCCTTTCACTTTCATACCGCGAGGCATTACTTGTTGCCGGGCACTTTTCCTTCCACGCCTTTGACGTAGAAGAGCAGGCCACTTAAGAATTTATCGTCAGCGACTTCGTCTTTCTTCAGCTGGGTTTTGCCAGTGTTGTCAACCAAGGGGCCTTTCCAAATGGTAAAGCTGCCATCTTTCAAACCAGCTTTGATTTCTTCGACTTTGGTCTTGGTGTCAGCAGGCACGTCTTCAGCAATGGAGACGATGTCGATCGCGCCTTCTTTCACGCCCCACCAAACGCCTGTACCACCCACCCATTTGCCCTCCAAGGCTTCACGGGTGGTTTGGATGTAGTAAGGCGACCAGTTGATGATGGCCGAAGCCAAGTGGGCTTTGGGACCGTAGGCAGTCATGTCAGAGTCCCAACCAAAAGCGCGCTTGCCTTTTTCTTCAGCTGTTTTCAACACGGCAGGTGAATCGGTGTTTTGGAACAGCACGTCAGCGCCGCTGTTGATCAGCGATGTGGCGGCTTCGGTTTCTTTGGGTGGATTGAACCACTCGTTGACCCAGACCACTTTGGTCTTGACTTTGGGGTTGACCGACTGTGCGCCCATGGTGAAGGAGTTGATGTTGCGAACCACTTCAGGGATGGGAATGGAAGCCACCACACCCAAGGTGTTGGACTTGGTCATCTTGCCAGCGATCACACCTGCCATGTATGCGCCTTCGTAGGTGCGGCTGTCGTAGGTGCGCATGTTTTCAGCTTGTTTGTAGCCAGTGGCATGTTCGAACTTCACGTCTTTGTGGTCTGTAGCCACTTTGAGCATGGGTTCCATGTAACCAAAGGTGGTGCCAAAAATGAGTTTGTTGCCTTGGGCCACCATGTCACGGAAATTGCGCTCGGCGTCAGCAGACTCCGACACGTTTTCGGTGAAAGAGGTTTTGACCTTGTCGCCAAACTCGGCTTCAATGGCTTTGCGCGCGTTGTCATGCGCAAAAGTCCAGCCGCCGTCACCCACAGGGCCGACGTAGGCAAATGCAATTTTCAAAGGCTCAGGCTTGGGAGCTTCAACCACAGGTGCGGGTTTGGGTTCTTCTTTTTTACCGCAACCAACCATGAGGGCCGCAGCCACCACGCTGAGTGCAGCGGCACGGAACCAAGTGCGTTTGTACAGATCTGTCATGAAATTTCCTTAAGTGATGGGAAGACGATGGGAACAGTCGCGATTATGACTGTTCCGAAAGGGGCGATTTGGGCAGCTGTCAAGGCGAAGCAAGCTCCGTCATTGCGAAGCCCGGAGGGCTGAAGCAATCTCAAGGCAAGCGCCCCAGGCTCGGCCTCGCCTCCATGCTGACACAACGTCGGCAACGGCCGACCTGCGACGCTTGCCTTACAACATCTGGCTAAGAGAACCTTGCCATCTGTAACTTGTAGCGTTTCCCCGATAGCTTTGAAGCGTGGCAGTGGTAAGGGCTGCGTAGCGACATGGTGCAAGCCCGGAGCGAGCAGCCCTTGCCGCTGTCGCGCTTTGAGGGTTTGCTTCGGCGCAAGCGCCTCACAATGACGGGGTTCCGGGGTGAAATGGCTTACCCAGCGACGCAGGCATATTGACCCGAATCCACTGTGGATTGCGCGAAATCAGCGCCAGCACCACGATGGTGGCCAGGTAAGGCAGCATGCTCAAGAACTGACTGGGCATCTCCACACCGCTGGCTTGCAGGTGAAACTGCAACATGGTGACCCCACCAAACAAATACGCACCCAGCAGCACCCGCGCAGGCCGCCAAGTGGCAAAGGTGGTGAGTGCCAGTGCAATCCAACCCTTACCGGCAATCATGCCCTCCACCCACAGCGGGGTGTAAATGATGGAGATGTACGCACCCGCCAAACCACATAAAGCCCCACCCGTGACCACCGCGCCCAAACGAATATGACGCACCGAATAACCCAAGGCATGGGCCGACTGGGGCGACTCTCCCACCGCACGCAACACCAAACCGGCACGGCTGCGCTGTAAAAACCAGATGAGTGCGATGGTGAAGAGAATGACCAAATACACCATGGGATGCTGCTTGAACAGCGCAGGACCAATAAAAGGCAGATCGGCCAAGCCAGGCACCTCGAACTTCATGCGCTCTGGCAATTTGGCTTGCACATAGCCGGTGCCTACAAACGCCGAAAAGCCCACGCCAAAAAGACTCAGCGCCAAACCCGTGGCATATTGGTTGGTGTTGAGGCCAATCACCAAAGCCCCGAAGATCAAGGCCAGCACACCACCAGCCGCCATGCCTGCGGCCAAGCCCAACACATCGCTACCGGTATGCACCACGGTGGCATATGCGGCGATGGCTGCGCAAAGCATCATGCCCTCGGCACCCAAATTGACCACGCCGGACTTTTCGTTGATCAACAAACCCAAAGCG
>JAIXYA010000262.1 GCA_027490485.1 Comamonadaceae bacterium | reverse complement strand
GCACGCCGCTGGGGCAAGTGGTTTCGCAGTTGCGGCAGGTGAGGCAGCGGTCCAAATGCAACTGGGTGTCGCGGGTGGGCGCCTCGCCTTCCAGCACCTGCTTGATCAGGTAGATGCGGCCACGCGGACCGTCCAGCTCGTCACCCAGCAACTGGTAGGTCGGGCAGGTGGCGGTGCAAAAACCGCAGTGCACGCATTTGCGCAAAATCGCTTCCGCCTCTTGGCCATCGGCGGTGTTTTGGTATTCGGGGGCGAGGTTGGTTTGCATGGTTGTCAGAGAAGACCGGTGCGCCCGGTGTTGAACACGCCGTGCGGGTCAAATTGTTGTTGCAGCTCGCGCTGGATGCGCTGCTGCACCGTAGGCAAGGGATGGAACACCGCGGGCATCTCGCCTGTGGCTTGCGCAGGTGCGCGAAACAGGGTGGCGTGGCCACCGGCTTGTGCCGCCACTGCGCGCAACTGGGCTGCAGCGGACAGTGGCGCCCACAGCCAACGCAAAGCCCCATGCCATTCAATGAATGGCGCAAAGGGTAGGTCCAAAACCGGTGCGGTTTGCGGCAGGCTCAAGCGCCACAGCGCCATGTCAGCGGCAGGTGGTGTGAAAAACGGCAGGCGTTGATCGCGGCAAGCGGCCCAATCGGCTTTGGCTTGGGTTTGATCGATGGCCGCGGCCTGCCCGCCCAAAGCGACCACATCGGCACACATGCGTGGCACGGCAGCATCCACCGCCGCCACTGCACCCCGCAAGCGCACAAACAGCATGTCTTGCGCGGGTTGGGTGTGGTTGTCGTTGACCCAGCAACTGGCGTTCAAGGGCAGGGGCTGTGCGCCCCAGCGGTGCAGCAAGGCCAAGGCATCAGACTGCGGCAAATGGCAGGCCAACGTGACTTCGGCTGGTGCTTGGGGCAGCACTTTGAGCGACACCTCGGTGATCACACCCAAGGTGCCCATGCTGCCAGCCAACACCCGCGACACGTCGTAACCGGCCACGTTTTTCATCACTTGGCCGCCAAAGGTCAGCGACTCGCCCTTGCCATTGAGCATTTGCACGCCCAGCACATGGTCACGCACGCCGCCCACCACCGCGCGGGCAGGACCGGCCAAACCACAGGCCACCATGCCGCCCACGGTGGCATCGCTTTGGCCGTCGACAGAAAAGTGCGGCGGCTCGAATGCCAAGCACTGGCCCTGCTCGGCCAACACGGCTTCCAGCTCTGCCAAAGGCGTGCCGCAGCGCACGGTGACCACCAACTCGCTGGGCTCGTAGCTGACGATGCCGCTGTGGGCGCGGATGTCCAACACCGCGTCGCTGTGCGTGGTTGGCGCGTAAAAGTGTTTGCTGTTGCCGCCTTGAATGCGCAGGCGCTGCCCTTGGGCCGCCGCATCACGGATGCGGTCTTTGAAAACGTCGAGCAAGGAATCCTTCACTTGGCGATAACGCGCACCATCTCCAAACATTTATTGGAGTAGCCCCACTCGTTGTCATACCAAGAGACGACTTTGACAAAGGTGCTGTCCAAGGCGATACCGGCATCCGCGTCAAACACGCTGGTGCAAGGCTCGCCACGGAAGTCGCTGGCCACCACTTTGTCTTCGGTGTAACCCAGCACACCCTTCAAAGCGCCCTGGCTTTGCGCTTTCATTTCGGCGCAAATTTCGGCGTAAGAAGCGGGTTTGTCCAACTCCACGGTCAAGTCCACGACCGACACATCCGAAGTGGGTACACGGAAAGACATGCCGGTGAGTTTTTTGTTCAACGCAGGAATCACCACGCCCACGGCTTTGGCGGCACCGGTGCTGGAGGGGATGATGTTTTCCAAAATACCGCGTCCGCCGCGCCAGTCTTTGTTGCTTGGACCGTCCACGGTTTTTTGGGTGGCAGTGGCGGCGTGCACCGTGGTCATCAGGCCGCGCTTGATACCCCATTTGTCGTTCAACACCTTGGCCACGGGTGCCAAGCAGTTGGTGGTGCAAGAGGCATTGGAGACGATGGTTTGACCGGCATAGGTGGCGTGGTTGACGCCATACACAAACATGGGGGTGTCGTCTTTGGAAGGCGCGGAGAGCAGCACTTTTTTGGCGCCAGCAGCGAGGTGTTTCTCGGCGGTGGGCTTGTCCAAGAACAGGCCGGTGGCTTCGATCACCACGTCGGCATGCACCTCGTTCCATTTCAAAGCTGCAGGGTCTCGCTCTTGGGTCAGGCGGATTTTTTTGCCGTTGACGATCAGGTTGTTGCCGTCTACCGACACCTCGCCTTTGAAGCGGCCATGCACACTGTCGTACTTGAGCATATAGGCCAAGTAGTCGGGTTCCAACAAATCGTTGATGCCGACGATTTCAATGTCGTTGAAGTTTTGCACCGCTGCACGAAACACCATGCGGCCGATACGCCCGAATCCGTTGATACCTACTTTGATGGCCATGATCTGTCTCTTTCTTTATTTAAGTTTTAAATGGGGGTGCGTTTTTCGCACGCTCGGTTCAATGGGGTCAGCCTTGCAATACCTTCAACACGGTCTCGGCCACGTTTTTGGGCGTGAAGCCAAAGTGCTCGAACAAAACCGGTGCGGGTGCGCTCTCGCCATAGGTGTCGATGCCGACCACGGCCGACACGCCATATTTCCACCAACCGTCGGTTGAGCCCATTTCCACCGCGATACGGGGAATGCCTTTGGGCAGCACGGCTGATTTGTAGGCCACGCTTTGACGGTCAAAGGTGGTGGTGCTGGGCATGGAGACCACGCGCACCGCCACTTTGTGTTCGGCCAACAAGGCTTGTGCTTTCATGGCCAGTTGCACTTCTGAGCCGGTGGCGATGATGATGGCTTGCGCTTTTTTGTTCAGGCCCACTTCAGAAGGTTCGGCCAAGACATAAGCGCCTTTGTTGATCGCATCCAAACCGCTGGCGTCCTTGGCAGCGCTGTTGCCCTTGGGCAAGTAGGGCAGGTTTTGGCGGCTGAGTAACAGCGCAGTGGGGCGGTTGTCGTTTTGCAAAGCCACGGCCCAAGCGACGGTGGTCTCGGCGGTGTCCGCAGGACGCCAGACGTCCAAGCCAGGGATCAAACGCAAAGAGGCCGCATGCTCGATGGACTGGTGGGTGGGACCGTCTTCGCCCAAACCGATGGAGTCGTGGGTGAACACATGCACCACGCGCAGCTTCATGAGTGCGGCCATGCGCAGGGCGTTGCGGCTGTAGTCGCTG
>JAIXYA010000108.1 GCA_027490485.1 Comamonadaceae bacterium | reverse complement strand
CCCCAGCAAAGATGTGGATGGTTTTCATGTGGCCAGTGCTGGCGCTTTGATGACGGGATTGCCCGCGTACTGGCCTTGCACCCCCCATGGCTGCATGAAGATGTTGGAGAGCATTGGCTACAAGCTCAAAGGCAAACACGCTGTGGTGATTGGCAGAAGCAACATCGTGGGTAAACCCATGGCGCTGATGCTGTTGCAAGAAAATGCCACCGTCACGGTTTGCCACAGCGCAACCGTTGACCTGAAGCACCACTGTTTGCAAGCCGATGTCATCGTGGCCGCTGTTGGCAAGCGCAATGTATTGACGGCCGACATGGTGAAACCTGGGGCTGTGGTGCTTGACGTCGGCATGAACCGAGACGATGCTGGCAAGTTATGCGGTGATGTCGACTTCGAGGCCGTCAGGCATGTAGCTGGCTACATCACGCCAGTACCAGGTGGTGTGGGCCCCATGACCATCACCATGCTGCTCGCCAATACCTTGGATTCAGCCCAACAGGCGCTATCTTCAAAGACATGAGCAATCCCCTGTTAGATTTTTCCGCCCTGCCCCGTTTCAGCGAGGTTCTCCCAGAACATATTTCACCCGCCATGACCCAGCTGCTCGCGCAAGCCGAGCAAGCCATGAAAGCGGTGACGTCTGATAGCTTCCCAGCAGATTGGTTATCCACTTCGAAAGTGCTCGATACCGCCACCGAGCAACTGGGCCGCGCTTGGGGCATGGTGGGTCATCTGCAAGGGGTAGCCGATACACCCGAGTTACGTGCTGCCTACAACGCCGAATTGCCACGCATCACCGACTTCTTCACCCGCCTGGGTGCAAACGAAGCGCTGTATGCCAAGTACAAAGCCATTCCCGTTGCCAGCTTGAACCCAGAGCAAGCTCGAGCGCACACACTGGCCTTGCGCAACTTTGTGTTGTCTGGGGCCGAGCTTCAAGGGCCAGCCAAAGAACGTTTTGCGGCGATTCAAGAGCGCTTGGCTGAAATCAGCCAGCTTTTCAGTGAACATGTGCTGGACGCTACCGATGCTTGGTCTTTACTCGCCTCGCAAGAAGAAGTTGATGGTGTTCCCGCCGATGTGTTGCAAACCGCCCAAGCGGCAGCAACGGCAGACGGACACACCGGCTACAAACTAACGCTGAAGATGCCTTGCTATTTGCCTGTCATGCAATATGCCCACAGCAGCAGTTTGCGAGAAAAGCTTTACCGAGCCCATGCGACCCGTGCCTCGGCGGAGTTTGCCCATCCCCAATTCGACAACAGTGCACTGCTGCAAGAAATTTTGCAACTGCGTCAAGAAGAGGCTGCAATGCTCGGTTTCGACAACCACGCTCAAGTCTCGCTTGCCAGCAAAATGGCCGAGTCACCTGCACAGGTGATGGACTTCTTGCGCGACTTGGCGCTAAGGGCCAAACCTTATGCCGAAAAAGATTTGGCTGAGATGCGTGACTTTGCTCGCCAAGAATTAAACATCGCCGACCCGCAACCTTGGGACTGGACCTTCATTGGTGAAAAGCTCAAGGAAGCACGTTACAACTTCAGCGAACAAGAAATCAAACCCTATTTCACTGCGCCTACGGTGATGGCAGGTCTGTTCAAAATTGTGGAAACCTTGTTCGAGGTGAGTATTCGCCCCGACAGCGCCCCCGTGTGGCATCCCAAAGTCGAGTTTTACCGAATTGAACGTTCGGGTGAGTTGGTGGCTCAGTTCTACCTCGACCCAGGCGCCAGAAGCGGTAAACGCGGTGGCGCATGGATGGACGATGTGCGAGCCCGTTGGCTGCGCCCAGATACGGGCCTTGTGCAAACTCCTATCGCTCACTTGGTGTGCAATTTCGCTGAAGGGGTTAACGGCCAACCGCCATTGCTCACCCACGACGATGTCATCACCCTCTTCCATGAGTGCGGCCATGGTCTTCACCATATGCTGACACAAGTCAATGAGCGTGATGTGTCTGGCATCAGCGGCGTGGAGTGGGATGCGGTCGAGTTGCCCAGCCAGTTCATGGAAAACTTTTGTTGGGAATGGTCGGTCCTTCGTCACATGACCGCGCATGTGGACACGGGTGAGCCCCTGCCCCGCGCCTTGTTCGACAAGATGCTGGCCGCAAAAAATTTCCAAAGTGGCTTGCAAACTTTGCGGCAAATTGAGTTCTCTTTGCTTGATATGCGCTTGCACACCGAGCCCCATCGCAGTGGCGATGTACTGGGGGTGTTGAAAGAGGTTCGGGCAGACGTGGCGGTGTTGCATCCACCCGAGTGGCATCGAATGCCACATTCGTTTAGCCATATTTTTGCGGGTGGCTACGCGGCTGGCTACTACAGCTACAAATGGGCCGAAGTGCTCAGCGCCGACGCTTATGCTGCGTTCGAAGAAACCGCAGCAGAAGATGGCTCTCCCTCGCTCGAAACGGGGCGACGCTATCGGCAAAGTATCTTGGAGCGTGGCGGCAGCCGTACCGCCATGAATTCATTCAAAGAGTTTCGCGGTCGTGAACCCTCTTTGGATGCCTTGATGCGTCACCAAGGCATGGCTGGCTAATAGCGCAGTGTCTGCACCCCATCGGGGGTGGCCAGCAAACAAATATCGGCTTTTTGAAATGCAAAAATTCCCACGGTGACCACGCCAGGCCATTGGCTGATCCGCGCCTCTAGCGCCATCGGCTCTGTGAGCTTCAAGCCATGCACATCCAGAATGTATTGACCGTTATCGGTCACCAGCGGCTTCTCGTCGCGCATACGCAAAACCGCTTGGCCACCCAATGCCGAGAAGTCACGGATGATCTGCGGTACCGCCATAGGGATGACTTCTACTGGCAAGGGAAACGCACCCATGACATCCACACGTTTGCTTTGGTCAACAATGCACACAAACTGCTTGGCCTGCGCTGCGACGATTTTTTCGCGTGTCAGCGCAGCACCGCCGCCTTTGACCATATAGCCATGGCTGTCGATTTCATCGGCGCCATCAATGTACACAGACAAGGATTGGACATCTGTCAAATCCACCACAGGGATGCCAAGGGCTTGCATACGCTGGGTAGAGGCAATAGAGCTGGAGACCGCGCCTTGAACTGGAATAGCGCTTTGGGCCAAAGCATCAATAAAAAAATTCACCGTCGAACCCGTACCCACACCGATCAAGGAATGGGGCTGCACATAAGCCAACGCCGCTTGGGCAACTTGCGCTTTCAGTGCGTCTTGGCTGGAGAGCTGGCTCATCGGTGACAATTCCATTTTTAGTGAAGACGGCTGATTATCCATGTCCCTGTTGCCTTACGCCTTGCTGCGTCCCTTGTTGTTTAGCCTAGACGCCGAAGCCGCACACGACGCCACGCTACATATGCTGTCGGCGACCCAACACAATTTCTTGCGCTTGGCCTACCAACAAAAGCGCACCGAAGACCCCATTCAACTGGCAGGTCTGAATTTTCCCAACCGCGTGGGACTTGCCGCAGGCTTAGACAAAAATGCCCGTTGCATAGATGCCTTTGCGGCCATGGGGTTTGGTTTTGTGGAAGTCGGCACGGTGACCCCTGAGGCCCAGCCTGGCAACCCCAAGCCTCGCATGTTTCGCTTGCAAGAAGCCCATGCCTTGATCAACCGGCTAGGGTTTAACAACCAAGGGCTTGAGAGTTTTTTGCACAATGTGCAACTTGCTCGTTTTCGCCAGAACAACCCCAAGCCCATGCTGCTGGGTTTGAATATTGGCAAAAATGCCTCAACCCCGATGGAACGTGCAGCCGACGATTACCTGCGCGGCCTACATGCGGTTTACCCGTTTGCAGACTATGTGACGGTGAATATCTCTAGCCCCAACACGCAAAATTTACGCAGCCTGCAAAGTGACGAGGCTTTGTCAAAGCTCTTAAGCCTGTTGGGCGAGGCACGTGCGCAGTTGGCCCACACCCACCAAAAACATGTCCCAGTCTTCATCAAAGTTGCGCCAGATTTAGATGAAACACAGCTTGCGCAACTGTGCATGACCCTGCAAAACCATTGCATGGAGAAGGGTCAGGTCAAAGACAATGCCTGGGGCGTCATCGCGACCAACACCACGGTGGCCAGAGACGCGGTTCAACACTTGCCTCACGCCAACGAAACCGGTGGTTTGTCAGGTAGTCCTGTCAATCAAGCAAGCAACCGCGTGATCAGGGCATTACGCCAAACCCTAGGGCCCAACTTTGCGCTCATCGGTGTGGGGGGCATTGTCAGTGCGCAAGATGCGATTGAAAAAATTCAAGCCGGTGCCAATGTGGTGCAAATTTACACAGGCTTGATTTACCAAGGGCCTGCCTTGGTGTCTCAAGTGGCCAAGGGCCTGCAGGTCATGAAGTGAGTACATCTCACACCTGCCACTTAAACTCACTCCACCATGAATCTCTCTGAACTCTCACCCAAAGACATTGCCGATCTCGCAGAGGCTTTGTCTGTGCACCCCGATTACCGTGTATTGCGGCGTTTAATTCCCCGTCACAACTTTGCGCCTTCTGCGCCTGGCCAAGTGCTGCAAACGGGCGTGGTGCTGGATACCGAAACCACGGGCTTGAGTTCGCAAGATGACCAAGTGATTGAGCTTGGCATGATTGCATTTGAGTTTGACCCTGTTTTGGGCACGGTACATGGTGTGCGCGAAGTGTTTGACGAACTTGAAGACCCCGGGCGGCCTATTCCGCCTGAAACCACCCAAGTGCACCACATCACCGATGCCATGGTGCAGGGCAAGCGCATCAACGACGCCGCAGTGGAAAAAGTCATCGCTGATGCCAGCGTCATCATTGCGCACAACGCCTCTTTTGACCGCCCCTTTGTTGAAAAGCGCTGGCCTGTTTTCAAAGATAAACAATGGGTTTGCAGCATCAAAGACATCGACTGGAAAAGCGAAGGCGTGGGCTCGGCCAAGCTGGAATATTTACTCCAAACCCAAGGTATTTTTTACGAAGCGCATCGCGCTGAAACCGATTGCTGGGCGTTGCTGGAATTGCTCAATGCGGTATTGCCGCAAAGCCAACAACCTGCTTTGCTGCGCTTGCTGGAGTCGCTCAACCAACCGCAAGTGCGCTTATATGCCACCGGCTCGCCCTTTGACTCCAAAGATTTGCTCAAAGCGCGTGGCTACCGATGGGCGCCAGAGATCAAATGCTGGCACCGACAACTGGGTGGCGATAAAGCCTTGCAAGAAGAGCTGTCATGGCTAAAGAACCGTGTCTACCATGGCAAACACGCCAGTGTGGATATTGAAACACTGGGCGGCTTGGTTCGACATTCAGACCGTCAAGGCCAAAAAACCACCCAGCCGTTGGTGAGTTAGTAAGGCACCAACTGCCAAGGCATATTGCAGATGGGTACGTTGGGGTAATACTGCCTTGAGGATTGGCAAAAATAGGCGACACGAGGTGCCTCTATGGCCACAGGCGGCGGGGGCGTCACGATGATGGTGGTGGACGGCTGGCTGTAAGCTTGATTGGCCCAGTAAAAGCTGGAACCTATGACAGCGGCTGACACCCACGGCACCCAGCGTAAGTCACGATCGCCACGGCCGTAACCGCCATGACCACCATGGCCGCGGTCATAACCACGAGCGTGGCCAGAGTAGCCCTGTGAAGAGTGCCCTCGCCAACCATCCCCGCCCGCAAACGACAAACTGGGCGCGACCAATATGAGACTCAAAGCAGCGCAAAACAGTGGCTTTTTCATGGGAATCCTTGATGAAGAGCAAATGACATGCTTTTAACGTGACCCGCACCTTCGAGGATGACAAGCAACTGATTTAAGATGGCCCTCAATGAAGAAAAGTTTTTATCCCCTTTATTTGGCCAGCCTTGTTGCTGTCTTGACAGCAGTATCTGCCCCAGCAAAAGCTGACCCTTACAAATTCCCCCACGTCTCCTTGCCCGATCTGCCCAGCGCATTGCAAGAAGCCTATCGGAATGAGCGACCCCATTTGGGCGAGATTGGGCGCTGTGCCGTCAGTTTCGACAGCAGCATGGACCAAGAAAAAATGGTCTTCACCTGCTCAATTTACGTCAAGATGTCTGCGGTTGCTGAGCGTAAAGCCATGGAGCGCTGCGACCAAATGAAAACTGCTCGCAGCATCAAAGCCCCTTGCAAGGTGATTTCAGAATAAGCCTCGCGTGAAGGGCTTTACAGAACTTGCAGGTAAATAGCCAGGCAAGTGCCGTAGCCAACGGTCCAACATAGGGTGCGAAAACTGGCCCAGTCCATCACATAGGCCAAGAAGTACAAGGCTCTTGCCGCGACAAACACCAGGCACAAGGTATCAAGCAAGGCCGCGTCGGCTTGGAAATGCAAAGCCAATAACACCGCCACAGCAAAAAACGGAAAAGCCTCAAAGCTGTT
>JAIXYA010000234.1 GCA_027490485.1 Comamonadaceae bacterium | reverse complement strand
TGTACGAAAAAGGGGCAGAAGTTGTTCGCATGATGCAGACTTTGGTGGGGCGTGAGGGGTTTGCCAAAGGCATGTCACTTTATTTCCAACGACACGATGGTCAGGCGGTTACTTGCGACGATTTTGCACAAGCCATCGCCGACGCCAATCCAGAATCCGCATTGGCACTCGATCTACAAAACTTCAAGCGCTGGTACAGCCAAGCCGGCACCCCGCGACTAGATGTTCATGGCATCTATGAACAAGAACAGCAGCGCTTTACCCTGCACTTCAAACAAAGCTGTCCACCCACACCAGGGCAGGCAAGCAAGCAACCCTTTGTCATCCCCGTGGAAATGGGCTTATTAGGCATGGATGGCACAGTGCTGGCAGAGCACCATCGCATCGTGCTCACCGAAGCTGATCAAAGCGTGGTGTTCGAGGGTATGACCCAAATGCCTGTGCCTTCATTGTTGCGTGGTTTCAGCGCCCCCGTTCAACTGCACTACCCCTATGAAGTCGAGCAGCTGCTGGTGTTGTTAGCGCATGATTCCGATGCTTTCAACCGGTGGGAAGTGGCACAACGGCTTTACATGAGCAGCATATTGACCGCTCTTTCATCGGATGCGCGAAATGCCGATCTGCTTTCGCCTGCGCTGATCAATGGCTTGCGGTCTGTCCTAAGAGACCCGACACTGGACGCAGCCTTCAAAGAATTGGTGCTGACACTCCCCAGCGAATCCTACATTGCTGAGCAATGTGCAACAGTCGATCCACAGCGTATCCATTCCGTGCGAGACACCATCCGTCGACAAATTGCGATCCAGATGTCGCAGGACTGGGTATGGGCTTACGAAAATTGTGCAGCTAAAGGCACTTACCAATTAGATGCTAAGGCCAGTGGTGACAGGGCATTGCGTGGTCTTGCACTTGGCTATCTATGCATGGCGGAAAAATCCAGCAACGAAACCACTTGGTCTACAAAAGCCTACCAAGATTTCTTGAACGCTGACAATATGACCGACAGAATGCATGCTTTGACTGCATTGGTTCACAACCACCTGCCACACGTAGCCTCAGCACTATCCCATTTCTATGCGATGTTCAAGCATGATGATCTGGTGATTGATAAATGGTTTGCATTGCAAGCGACAACACCTGACCTAGATGGGGACGTTTTACCTAAGGTACGTCAATTGTTGCTTCACCCAGACTTCCATATTCGCAACCCTAACCGTGCCCGCAGTTTGTTATCGACTTTTTGCGCCAACCCATCTGCATTCCACCGCACAGATGCGGCAGGCTATGTTTTTTGGAGTGAGAGAGTGCTTGAGCTCGATGCATTCAACCCCCAAGTTGCTGCAAGGCTTGCAAGGGCATTGGACGGCTGGCGTAAATTCAGTTCGCCATACCAAAGTGCGGCACAAGAAGCTCTGCGCCGTGTCGCTGCAAAATCCGATCTGAGCGCCGATGTGCGCGAAGTTATTTCATCTGCGCTTGGAGAATAAGCCATGACGGTGTCATTGTCCCGTTACCTTGTAGAACAACAACGTGCCAAGGGCCGTATTCCCCCTGAATTGCGTTTGCTGCTTGAAGTGGTCGCCCGTGCTTGCAAAAGCATCAGCCACGCGGTCAACAAAGGCGCCTTGGGTGGCGTACTTGGCTCAGCGTCGACTGAAAATGTGCAGGGTGAAGTTCAAAAAAAGCTCGACATCATCGCCAACGAGGTTTTGATTGAAGCCAACGAATGGGGCGGCCATTTGGCGGCCATGGCCTCAGAAGAGATGGACAGCATCTACGCTGTACCCAACCGCTACCCTCAAGGTGAATATTTGCTGTTGTTTGATCCACTCGATGGTTCCAGCAATATCGATGTCAATGTCAGTATTGGCACCATCTTCAGTGTGCTGAAAAAGCCAGAAGGTCATGTCGCTGTTCAGGAAGCTGACTTCTTACAAGCAGGAAGCTCACAAGTGGCCGCTGGTTACTGCGTCTACGGCCCGCAAACCACTCTGGTGATGACGGTGGGGGACGGTGTGGCCATGTTCACCTTGGACCGCGAACAAGGCTCTTTTGTGCTCACCCAAGAACATGTGCAAATTCCTGCTGACACCAAGGAATTTGCCATCAACATGAGCAATATGCGCCATTGGGATGAGCCTGTGAAGCATTACATCGATGAATGCTTGGCAGGTAAGTCCGGTCCACGTGGCAAAGACTTCAATATGCGCTGGGTTGCCAGCATGGTGGCGGATGTGCACCGCATCCTGACCCGAGGCGGCGTGTTCATGTACCCCTGGGACAAGCGAGAGCCAGACAAGCCTGGAAAGTTGCGCTTGATGTATGAAGCCAACCCCATGAGTTGGTTGGTTGAGCAAGCCGGTGGTGCCGCGACCAACGGAGAGCAACGTATTTTGGATATCCAACCGACGCAATTGCATCAAAGGGTCAGTGTCTTTTTGGGTTCTAAGAACGAAGTTGATCACGTCACAGAACTCCACCGATCCAAACAGACGAAATAACATGTCCAAGCAACCCAGTGAATTGATTCACGCCATGGTTTTGCGAGAATTGCAAGACGGTATTGTTCGTGATGGTTTGTGGGCGCAAGCCATGATTGAGAGCGGTTCAAACACTGCCATGACCCAAGCTGTCTACATCAGATTGCGCGCAGCAAGTATGCAAGACGAAGCAAAAAATTTGCTGCTCAAACAAATTCAAACGGGCATTAAACAAGACAACGTCAAACCAAAGGATTTTTTATCTGCTTTGGATTTGAAGAAAAAATAAAAAGTCCTAGGCGGGTTGCCCTAAACCTTTGAGCCTCGCAGCCTCGACAATTTCAATCCAATAACCGTCTGCATCCTTAATGAAAGCAACGTCTTTCATCTTGCCTTGTTCGGGTCGCTTCACATAGGTCACTTGGTTGTCATCAAACCATTTCACAGCTGCATCCAAGTCGGGGACTGAAAAGCAAATGTGTCCAAAGCCTTGCGGTTGTGCATTGCCATCGTGGTATTTGAAATCAGGGTCTGACTCTGTGCCCCAGTTATGGGTTAATTCCAAAATGCCACTTTGTGAAAAAGTCCAAGCCGTTCTGTCACCGACATGGTCTGGGGCACTGCTGGCCAACGCTGCGACCGCCAAAAAGTACAGCGAGAACTTCATCTCTGGAAAATCGAGTTTGCGCAGAACTCTCATGCCCATGATGCGGCTGTAAAAATCAAGGGAAACGGCGGGGTCTTTGACCCGCAACATGGAATGGTTGAGCACAAAACCCTGCGTCACTGCAGGGGCCGTTTCGCAGACACCTGCGTACATTTCAGATGAAAAATTCATGGTGATAAATGGTCAGGTTTTGACAGCGGCCAAGCCAGTTCCAGGCACACGGCTGGCACCGGGGCTAGCGTGGTGGGTGCCAGTCATCAGAGAAAGGGGATCAATATTTACACTTTCACCAAGCGACTGATACTGCTTCTCTTGAGAGATCAGGCAACGCCTGAGGTAACGCAAACTGGTGACCCGCAAAAAAGAGGCAAAGTTGGAAACCTCACCTCGGTGGTCCAGAATCTCGTCGTGCAGTGTGCAGATGAGGGCATTGGTGGTGCAGCCCTCATCCTCGGCCATTTCAGCCAGCACATCCCACACAGTGTTTTCCAATCGAATGCTGGTGAGCATGCCGCGAATGCGAATCGAGCGGGTACGTTGCTCGTACAAGATCGGGTCGGCTTTCACGAAATACTCACACATAGCAAGCTCCTCGAATTGGAATTTCAGTTTATCAAATGGCTTTTTCAGTCATTTGTTTGGCAATGTAGTCGGCTTGACGAATCGCCAAGGACACAATGGTCAGCGTGGGATTTTCAGCACCTCCGGTGGTGAATTGCGAGCCATCACTGATGAACAAATTGGCAATGTCGTGGGTTTGACCCCATTTGTTGGCAACACCATCACTGGCTTTGGCACTGAGTCGACAAGTACCTAAGTTGTGGGTCGATGGGTAAGGAGGTGTGCGGTAGGTTTTGATGGCACCCGCCGCTTGGTAAATACGCTCGCCTTGGGTAAAGGCGTGGTTGCGCATGACAATGTCATTTTCATGGTCATCGAAATGCACATTGGCCACGGGACTGCCCCACTTGTCTTTGACGTTAGTGTTTAAAGTGATGCGGTTGGTTTCACGCGGCATGTCCTCGCCCACCAGCCACATGCCAGCCAAGTTGGTGTAGTGGTCCATCCACCATGCGTAGTCAGCACCCCAAGAACCTGGGTCCAAGAAGGCGGGCATGAAAGCCAAGCCCAAAGACAAGGTTTCCATTTCATAGCCACCCACAAAACCACGCTTGGGGTTGAAACCAGATTCGTCACGGATAATGCCGGCCATGGTAGTGCCGCGGTACATGTGCACAGGGTCTTTGAAGGCCGCATACACAGAACCAGTCATGTGGCGCATATAGTTGCGGCCCACTTGACCCGAAGAGTTGGCCAAGCCATCTTTGAACATATTGGAAGCAGACAACAGCAGCAAGCGCGGTGTTTCAATGGAGTTACCTGCCACACACACCACACGTGCTTTTTGACGCTGCTCTTTGCCGTCTTTGTCAAAGTACACCACGCCACTGACCAAGCCTTTTTCATTGTGCTCAATGCGTGTCACATGCGCTTCAGGACGTAAGTCGAGGTTGCCTGTGGCTTCTGCCTTGGGGATCTCGGTGTACAGGGTTGACCATTTGGCGCCACTCTTACAACCTTGGAAACAAAAGCCCAGTTGCATACAACGGCCACGGCCATCGCGTGGTTGGCTGTTGATGGCCATATTGCCTGTATGCACTTCTTTGTAGCCTAATTTTTTGGCACCCGCGTGCATCACTTTGAAGTTGTTGTTACCTGGCAAACCAGGAATTCCATTGGTACGTGTCACGCCCATTTTGTTTTCTGCCTTAGCGTAATAAGGTTCCAACTCGGACAAGGTGATGGGCCAGTCGAGCAAATTGGCACCCTTGATATCGCCATAAACTGTTTTGACACGGAACTCATGCTCTTGGAAGCGCAACGACGCACCAGCCCAGTGGGTGGTGGAGCCTCCCACGGTTTTGCAAATCCAAGCTGGCAACCCAGAGAAGTCTTTGGCCACACGCCATGTTCCTGAGGTGGTGCGTGGGTCTAGCCAAGCCAGTTGACTGAAAGATTTCCATTCGTCGTTGACAAAAGATTGCGGTGATTGACGAGCACCCGCTTCGAGCACCACCACTTTGATGCCCTTTTGACAGAGTTCATTGGCCAAGGTTCCGCCGCCTGCGCCAGAACCGATGATGACGACAGCACTGTCGTCGTTGAATGCGATTGAAGCCATGTGTATTCTCCTGAATAAATGTTGTGAGGTGGGTTAGCCCATGTAAGCGGGTGGGCTGGCTTCTTTAGAAGGTGCGGGCAACCATTTAAGGTCTTGGAAACCACGGGTGATGTAGCCGCCTTTTTCCCAAGCAGAGCCGGGAAAACCAAAGGCCGCAAATGCCATGTCGTTGTTATAAATAGAAGTCACACATTGACCACGCACGGTATTGAAGAAGCCTGAGCCCTCCATGCCCTTAACGATGGCAAGTTGTTTGTCTGCTTTGGCTTTGGCAAAGTTGCCACCTGCCAAGGCATTGAGGTTACTAATTCCTTCACGCAACATGCTTGCAGCACCTGCATCGCCAGAGGCAGAACCATCTAGGTCCTTGGCCAAAATCGCATACACCGCATCAGGTAGTTTTTTGTGCGGGTACAAAACACGACCCATGGCCATCAGGGTTTGACCCTCAGCTTTGGTCAGTGTTTTGAGTTCAACAGCCCATACAGGAGAAGGCGCCAAGCCAGCCAAGATAGAGCCGGTGGCCAAGGTGCCCATCAGAATGCCAGAGCCTTTCAAAAAATCACGCCTGACCAAGGGAAGGTTTTGTTTGGGAACGACGCCACTTTCTTCGCACTCACTGAATTCGGGCGTTACAGCTTGAATGGGTATGGTTTTCATGGTTGTCTCCTAGTGATCTAAACGTTTTAATTAACCCACCAAAGTATTTCACTCAGGATAAAAAATAGGTGGTATCTCTCTACACACAAGGAAAACCCTCCCCCTAAAACGCCTCATTAACAGGTTTTTCTTCGGTATTTACCCTTGACAGGGTGGTGCATCTCGGCGTTTGTTGACACAATGAACCCAAGGGCAATTTACACATATTTGTACGGCCCGCCAGCTTATGAACGGACTAGCCATGAACATTAATGTGTCGCCACGGCTCCTGCCTAGCTTGAAGTCCCCTTTCAAAAGTTTGTCTGGACTTGCCATGTCAATTTGGGGCAAACAATCTGCTGCTGTTTCCACAATCTCAGCAGCCAATGATGCCAAGGGGTCTATTGACCTTTGCAAAACATCGCTTTTGTCGGTGATTGAGTCACAAATCATCCCTCGCCTGCTTGATGCTCACCCTAGCGCTTCAATTTCAATCCTTGAAAGAACACAAGACGAACAAGTAGCAGCGTCAAAACAAGACGTACTCGATTTCGCGCAAGCCTGTCTTGACAGCGATCCGCAGGCTGTTTTCAATCACCTCGATGTATTGCGTGATAAGGGTTTGGGTACTCAAACGGTCTTTTTGGAAGTCATCACACCTGCAGCCAGGTACCTGGGTGACTTGTGGGAGCAAGACAAAATGGACTTCACCGTGGTTGCCCAAGGCCTGCTTCGTATGCACCATGCCATGCGACACCTTGGCTATGAAACCCAAGATGGTCCCCAATCAGCGGGGGATGTTCGTCGCATCATGCTGGCCTCTGCACCTGGCTCACAACACATTTTGGGATTGGCCATGGTGTCTGAGTTTTTCCGAGCCGACCATTGGCAAGTGGTGGTTGAAATTTCAACCTCCGAACAGGCTTTGTTGCACACAGTCTCCCATGAGTGGTTTGATGTGATTGGTTTATCAGTCGGCTTGGTCGAACAACTGCCTGCCATCCCCGCCCTGATTGCAAGACTTAAGACTGCTTCACGCAACCCCAATGCTTTTGTGATTTTGGGCGGTCCAGCCTTGCTTCAAACCCAAATGGATGGCGTAGCACTCGCTGCAGATGCAGTTTCCGTCAATGCGGCAGAAGCTGTAAAATTAGCTGGAGAGTTACTCACTAACAGGTAAGCATTACAACCTACATCATGGCTTCTAAAGAACCTTCGCTTATTCGCAGTACAAAAGCTTTTTCAGTTGAAATACCCGAAGGATCCACCAGCGCAAAAGCCAAGAGAAGCGATATTGTTGCCGGCGAGTTAGGTGAAATTGGTCTCGATCATTCTCATTTTGAAGAACAGCTAACGCAAAATGAACTGAAGCAAACTTCTGATAACGAGACTATTGATACTCAACAGGCTTTTGGCACGGAGCAAGTAAAAGCAGATGTTTACGCCCACGTCCAAGAAGATGCTTCACATGAATCTATGGCTGGCATCAGTCCCGATCATCTGCACACCCCAAACGGCGTTGGTGTCGCCACTGATTCTCATAAAGATCATCTTGTAGGCGTCACCGATGAACACCCAGAAGATCGTTTAATCGGTATATCGGATGAACACACAGAAGATCATTT
>JAIXYA010000208.1 GCA_027490485.1 Comamonadaceae bacterium | reverse complement strand
TGCTTGCTGGAGGTGCTTAAAAAGCAAAGGTTTTTAAAGAAACAAATTCCTAAGCTTGCAGGCTACATCATTGAAAACATCGAAGAGACACGTGCTTTGATTGCCGATGCCGAGCCCAATATTTTGCGCTCTCACGAGGTCAGCAATGAAACGATTTGTGCCATGTTCAATCGATCCAGGGCCGAAGCCCGTATTGACAGTCATAACGATGTATTCATCCCGACTGGTTTTGACTACCCATTTTGGACACGTGTCAATCCACAAGCGAATGAAATTGTTTTTGGCGCACAGGCGTTCCCTGTCAGCGCCAGTGTTGCCCCCAGTGAGATTGAAAACATCAGCCAAAAAGCCAACGCCAGCTTGGGTAACTTTGTCATGGAAGTAGACACCCGAACCCATCACGGCCCCATTCTTTTCTCATTGCACAAAATCAAATACCAAGAGGCTGTTCCCAAAAGAATGCTGCTCAGAGCTGCCAAAGAGTTTTCCAGTGCATTTGAAACAGCCGTCAGCATGGACAAATACAAATACCTCGTGTCAGCTTTAAACTGAATTACCCATGACTTGTTTTGTTTTTGTTTACGGCACGTTGCGGCAAGGACAAGTCAACGATATCAATCTCAAGCAGCCTAAACCCTCGTTGATGGGCTTGTCTTTTGTCAACGGCCAGTTGTACAACCGAGGTTGGTACCCTGGCCTTAGTCTCGGTGGCGCACATCAAGTCCTTGGCGAGGTCTACGAGGTATCGCATGAGCTACTCGCTCAGCTAGATGACTTAGAAGAAATAACGCCTATACCCAGTGGGGAGTACCAGCGGGTCGTTACCGAACTGGTGTGCGGTGAACGCCGATTGTCTTGTTATGTCTACGAGCTAACACCTGCTTTTGCCGCGCAATCTCCCAAGATTGATACCTTCATGAATGACTGGAATGAAAACAAATACCTTGAGTGGCGTCCCCGTGGTGTGGCTGATGGCGCCTAAAGCCCAAGAAAGGTTTGCACCACAGGGAAATGCTGTTCGAAGTCAGATATGCCATGGTCTGAGCCCTCGATCAGGTGCAATTGGGCCAGAGGGTACCTGGCAACCATTTCTTGCCAACTCAGCACCTCGTCGCCTGTGGCAACCATGTTCAGCAAGCTAGGGGTGTCATGCGGCACAGTTGCATCTTCATTGGAGGGAACATTACCTAATGTTTTTCTGCCCAAACCCACATACAAAGCTTTCAGCTCTTCAATGAAGTGTGATTCGAAGGTCACAAGTTCATGCGGGTTATGCCATGCGGTTTGGGTGCCTATGTAAGCCACCAAGTCTCTGGCTGGATGGACCGCAGGGTTGAGCAAGACGGTGCGACAACCCATCAAGGCACCCAGCCAAGTTGCATAAAAACCCCCAAGAGAAGAACCTAAAACTGCCGTCGAATGTTTAGGCCATGCATGGACTGCGTTGAGCAGCATCTCCGCAGCAGCACTGGGGGAGGCTGGCAGTTGAGGGCAAAACCACACAATGTCTGGTCGGTGTGTTTGCAGCCATTGCGCGATGAACTGGGCCTTGAACGAGCGAGGGCTGGAGCGAAAGCCATGCGCGTACACCATGTGGGTGGTATTTGCAGGCGTCAATTCAGAGGTAGCTTGGGTCAAAAAAAGTCTCCAAGCGAAATACAGTTTGTTGCGGTACTTGAGCTGTCGCTAACAAAGCTTCAAAGACGGCTTTGGCTGCAGGTTCATGCACCCGAAGTTGAGGCGCAAACATGTTCAAGCGCAGAGCTTGTTCAATCGAGCGGCCGGCAAATGCGGCAGTGGTTTGAAGCTCTTGGGCCAGCACAGGTGTCCATGCTTGCTGTTGCGCTGCCAACTGGTTTTGTGCTGAACGCAGTACCTTGAGGAACTGACGCAACACATCACCATTTTGTTGCGCCCATTGCTGGTGAACGTTGATCGATGTAAACAACCAATCGGGTACCAAAGACGCAATAGGCCCCAAGTTGGTGTAGCCAGCTTCTTCAGCCACATAGCTCAAAGGGAAGGGCTGAAAGCCCACATCGATGCTCGCTTCTTGCAAACGCTTCCAGCGAGTAGGCGCACCACCTACCGCCACCACGCTGTATTCATCAGGTTTCAAACCTACAGATGCCGCATAGCGTTTGACCAAATAGGCGGTACCTTCATTGAGCGACAAGACGCCAAACCTTGCACCTTTTAAATCTTGGGGGCTTTGAATGTGCGGCCGAGCAATGATGTGGTGAGGCAGCTTCTCGGCGTTGCCTGCCACCATGCGCAAAGGCCCTTGGAGGTAGGCGTCCACCATGATGGATTCAGGGGTAGCAATGGCAATGTCTATCTGACCCTCTCGCAAGTCTTGTGTGATGCGTTCTGCGTTGTCATACACAGCAATGACCACCGACAAGCCCTGATCCCTGAAAAGATGCTGGGCCTGCGCCGCCCACAAGGGTGCGTAAAAAACGGTACGCGAAATGATGGCCACGCGCAATACCGGTAAGGTTTGAGCCGTTTGGGCTAAGCCTCTCGGAATATGACTGGTGCAGGCCAAAGCACCTAACAGTGCCAGTGTCGATCTGCGCGAAGCGGTCATCAGGGGTTGGCCCGAGCCACCCAAACGGTGGCACCTTCTGCGCCGTACAGTTCAGCGTGTTCAATGTTGCGAGCCAGTCGGAAATAGTCTCCCGCTTTCAGGTGCGTGACTTTGTCGCCCACCGTCAACCAATACTCGCCACGTTTCACATAGGCACTGACATCAAACGGGTGGGTGTGCGTGTCTAACTTCAAATCAGCAGCCCACTCGCGTACCAAGATTTCATCAAAACCTTCGTCCATCGATTGCGCTGTGAAAGTCTCTAAAGTAGGCGTGCTCATGGTGTTACCTTTACTGAAATAGATGAAAGTCCTTGAATAAATCCATGCATGGTGTCACCGGCCTTCACCGGCCCCACGCCATCGGGGGTGCCGCTGAAAATCAGGTCACCTGGGTGCAGTTCAAACAAGGTGGAGAGGTTGGCGATGGTCTCATTCACCGACCAAATCAAATGGCTGATGTCACTTTTTTGCTTAACTTCACCATTCACATTCAAGCCAATGTCGCCGGATTGAATTTCGCCGGTGTCAGACTTCAAATGCAACACACCAATCGGGGCGGCGTAATCAAAGGCCTTGCCAATTTCCCAAGGGCGTCCTTGTTCACGCATTTTGATCTGCAGGTCTCTGCGTGTCATGTCCAAACCCACGGCATAACCCAAAATATGTTCGTTGGCTTGTTCTATGGCAATGTTTTTACCCGCCTTGCCAATCGCCACCACCAGCTCGATCTCGTAGTGGTAGTTGCTGGTCAATGAAGGGTAGGGAATCGACACCGTGTTGTCTGCAGGCACAGGAACAACGGACTGCGCATCGTTGGCCTTGCAAAAGAAAAATGGCGGCTCGCGGTCGGGGTCAAAGCCCATTTCTCTGGCGTGCGCCGCATAATTTCTTCCCACACAGTACACCCGTCGGACGGGAAAGCACTCTGTACGGCCCGCAATAGGCAGTGCGACAACAGCTTGTGG
>JAIXYA010000224.1 GCA_027490485.1 Comamonadaceae bacterium | reverse complement strand
GCAAAACCATTGCACTCGCTGGCGTGTCCAGCGCCTTCAGCGGTGCCATGCTGTGTTGGATGGTGTATGGCGGTTGGGCCAGTGCAACCAGTTTGGTGCTGGGCATGTACCCCATGATCATTGCCCACGGCATACATCAACCGATTGGGCAAAGCGGTGCGGTAGGCCCTTTCCCCTTGTCAGCCGGTGCGGCCTCGGCGACGAATGGTTTTTTGATGATGGTGGCCGCTTTTGCCACAGGCTTGTGGCTGAGCCACAGCATTGATGGCAGCTTGTTTCCCTTGGCGCATGGCATCGCTTTTTGGGGCACGGTGCTGGCCTTGACCGCTTGGACTTTGGTGCAATGGCATGGTGAACCCGTCCCAAGCGACTGAGCTGTTTCCCACTTGGGACGCTTTGGCGCTGGTGGGACCCACTGCCAGCGGCAAGACGGCGGTGGCTTTGGCCTTGGCCCAGCAGTGGCCCGTGGAAATCATCAGCGTCGATTCAGCCTTGGTCTACCAAGGCATGGACATTGGCACGGCCAAACCCACGCTTGCCGAACGTGCATCGGTGGTGCATCACCTGATCGATATACGCGACCCTGCACAAAGCTACAGCGCGGCCGACTTTGCGCGTGACGCCACCCGCTTGATTGGTGACATACGCGCCAGAGGCAAATTACCGCTGTTGGTAGGCGGCACCATGCTATATGTGAAAGCCTTGATCGATGGCTTGGACGACTTGCCCTTGGCCAACCCCGTGATACGCGCCGACATTGAAGAGGAAGCCCATGACAGAGGCTGGCCTGCGCTGCATGCGCAATTGGCCTTGGTGGACCCGCAGGCCGCGCAACGCTTGCCGCCCCATGATTCGCAACGCATTGCAAGAGCGCTGGAGGTGTGGCGCATCACCGGTAAACCACTGTCGTCTTTCTTTGGTGCGACACGGGTGGCAGGGCCGCGCATGGGCTTGTTGTCCTTGGAGCCGCAACACCGCGCATGGCTGCACGAGCGCATCGAGCAACGCTTTGACGCCATGCTGGAACAAGGCTTGCTGCAAGAGGTGAAACAGTTGCGCTCCCGTGGTGATTTGCAATCTGACTTGCCTTCCATGCGCTGCGTGGGCTATCGCCAATTGTGGGAGGCTTTGGAAGCGGTTGAGGACGGCATACCCCTGGCCACGGCGATGCGCTTGGCACGTGAACGCGGCATCGCGGCCAGCCGACAACTCGCCAAGCGGCAGCTGACTTGGCTGCGCAGCATGCCCCAGCGACAGGTGGTGGCCTGCGATGGCCCGCAAGTGATGGCGGATGTGCAATCGGTGTTGGCGCAATGGCAGACTTGATCGATTGGCAGTGTCTTCACGCAGACGAAGACCTGCTGGTGGTGGCCAAGCCTGCGGGGTGGTTGAGCGTACCTGGGCGTGGACCGGACAAACAAGACTGTTTGCTGTCACGGGTGCAACAACGCTTTCCCCAAGCCTTGGTCGTCCATCGCCTGGACCAAGCCACCTCGGGGCTGATGCTGTTTGCACTCAACACAGATACACAACGCCAACTGAGCATGGCGTTTGAAGCACGGCAAGTGGAAAAAACCTATCTAGCCTGGGTCGAGGGCTTGCTGCCTATTCGTGAGGATTGTCAGACCATCGATTTGCCGATCCAAGCAGATTGGGAGAGACGCCCCCTGCGCATCATTGCCCCCGCTGGACAAGCCAGCCAAACCCGTTGGCGCTGCATCGCTCACCATGCTGAGGAGACAGGCTCTTTGCTGGAGCTGCAACCCCTCACAGGGCGTACCCACCAACTGCGGGTACACCTGCAAGCCATCGGCCACCCGATTTGGGGCGATAGGCTGTACGCACCCCCTGAGGTACAAAACCGCAGCCCCCGCCTGATGCTGCATGCCCATACACTCGCTTTCACCCACCCCCGACAATTAATCGGGGTCAGATTCCAATTACCGGCTTACCTATGACACAACTCACCATCCTCACCGGCGCTTCTCGCGGCATGGGCCTGGCCATGGCCGAGCAACTTTGCAGCCCCAACCACACCTTGCTGTGCATTTCGCGTGGCATCTCTGATGCTTTAGAGGCCCTCGCCAAAAAGAATGGCACCACCTTGCTGCAATGGCAAGCCGATTTGGCGCAACCTGAAGCGGTGGCAGAACAGCTAAAGGCTTGGCTGCAAAAGCAAGATGGCAGCACTTTCAGCCAAGCTGTCTTGATCAACAACGCTGGTGTGATTGGCCACTTGGGGCCTATCGAGCAAGCCTCGCCCAGCAGCGTGCAGCAGGCCTTGGCCATCAACTTGGCTGCACCCATCCTGCTGACGCAGGTGTTTTTGCAAGCCACCCGCGCATGGCCTGCCAAGCGCCAGGTATTGCAAATTTCTTCGGGCTTGGGACGCCGTGCCATGGCGGCCAGCGCGGTGTACTGCGCCAGCAAAGCCGGTTTGGACCATTTCAGCCGCAGCGCAGCACTGGACGAGGCCTTGCTGGCCAACCCAGCGCAGGTGGTGTCGCTGGCACCTGGCGTGATCGACACCGATATGCAAACCGATTTACGCGCTGGCAACCCTGCAGGCTTTCCCGACCAAGCCAATTTTGTCCACCTGAAAGAAAGCGGGTCTTTGACCTCCCCCGCCGACGCTGCTGCCCGCGTACTGGGTTTCTTGGCTCGTAGGGACTTTGGCAGCAACGTTGTCGCTGATGTCCGTGATTGACCCATAATTGGGGTCAGATTCCAATTAATTCACCATGACTGATACCACCACCCTAGAGCGCCAACCCACCCTCACCTGGTCTGATGACTTGGTGCTGAACATGGACAAAATGGACGCGACCCACCGCGAGTTTGTTGACATGCTGGCCGCCACCGAGCTGGCACCTGAGGCGCAGTTATTGCAAAGTTTCACCGACCTGATCGCCCATACCGAGAGCCATTTCGGCGGCGAAGACCAGTGGATGCAAGACAGTGCTTTTGGCCCAGGCGGCTGCCACAGCGACGAACACGACATGATTTTGAAAGTCATGCGCGAAGCCCTGCGCCGTGGTCAGGTTGATAACAACCTGTCTATGGTGCGCCAACTCACTCGAGAACTGGCGATTTGGTTTGACAACCACGCCAAGAGCATGGACGCAGTGCTGGCCATGTACTTGAAAGAAGTGCAGTACGACCCGCTGACCCGCATCGTGCACAAACCCCAGCAACTCCCCGAGGGTGTGGCTGCTGGTGAATGCGGCGTGCCTGAGGTGCAGTAGTCAGACCTTATAAGTAGTCTTGGAGGTGCAACACCTCCAAACCTTCGACAGTCATCATGCCAGCATCATTGGTGATGAGCGCCTTGCAGCCATGTTGCAAGGCTGTCGCCAAATGCAGCGAGTCAATCAACTTGAACTTTTGCTTGGCGACCAGCAAAGCTGCCAAGTCAAAAACTTCTTCATCATGGCGCAGCACACTTAACAACTGCGGGTTACCAAAGAAAGCTTTGCATTGGTTTGTCAGTGCAGGTTTGTCTTGTCGGTAAATGCCTGCCATCACCTCTGCAACAGCAGCGTCTCCGGTGAATGCAAACACATGGTGCTGGGCACAGGCACTGAGCAATTCAGCCACCACAGGGAAATAAACAGGGCTTTTTTCTAGAAAGTAAATAAAGACATTGGCGTCAATGTAAATACCTTGCCCTTGTAACCGCTCCAAATCAGAAGCTATCTTTCCCATGTCGATCTGTCGCGCTTGAGGGTCTGCTCCACTTCTTCGGGGGTGTCACCCCAAACACCTTGGGCAATGCCAGCAAAAGCCATGACATCACTCAAGCCATGGTGTCTGGGGCCCATGGGCGTGATGACAATGCTGCCATTCACCAAAGAAACCGACAATTTGTCGTCGATTTGAATGCCAGAAGCGCGTACGAGGCTGGCGGGCAAAGTGAATTGGTTTTTTGAGCGCATCCTGATTTCAGGCATGGCAGCTACCCATAGAGTTGAATTTCCAACATTTTAGGTGGAAGTTGGAAATTGCTTCAACCTCCCATTCTTTGCCTGGCCAATTCCGCACCCTTGGCGAGTGCTTGTAGTTTTTTCCAAGCCACATCGCGGCTCATGGGCGCCAAGCCGCAGTTGGTGCAGGGGAACAAGTGCTCCTTGCTGACAAACTGCAAGGCTTTGCCGATGGTGTCGGCCACCTCTTCAGGGGTTTCGATCACATCGGACGCCACGTCGATGACGCCGACCATCACATCTTTGCCCTTGAGCAAAGCGATCAGGTCCATCGGCACATGCGAGTGAAAACACTCCAAGCTGACTTGGTTGATGCTGCTTTTGGCGAGCGCTGGAAACACCTTTTCATATTGACGCCACTCGTGGCCCAAGGTGTTTTTCCAATCCACATTGGCTTGGATGCCATAGCCATAGCAAATATGCACCGCGGTGGTACAGGTCAGGCCCTGGGCGGCACGCTCTAACGCTTTCACACCCCAATCGGCGGCGTCTTCCATGTAGACATTGAAGGCGGGTTCGTCAAACTGGATGATGTCGATGCCATCGGCTTGCAGTGCCAGCGCCTCTTGGTTGAGCAGCTCGGCAAACGCCATGGCCATGGCGATGCGGCCTTCTTGGCCCTCGCCGTAAAACCTGTCGGCCACGGTGTCCACAATCGTCATCGGGCCGGGCAAAGTGAATTTGGTTTTCTTCTTCGTGTGGGCACGCAGCAGTTGCGCCTCCATGGCGTGGACCCGCCCTTTCAAGCGCAGCTTGGCCACCACTTGCGGCACCATGGCGTCATAGCGGTTGTTGCGGATGCCCATCTTGACTTTGTTCTCAAAGTCGATGCCTTCCACCTGCTCTAAAAAGCCATGCACAAAATGCTGACGCGCTTGCTCGCCATCGCCAATGATGTCCAAACCGGCGTCTTCTTGTGCCTTGATCCACAACAGGGTGGCGTCGGCTTTGGCTTGCTGCAACGATACACCCGCTTGTTTCCATTGGGGCCACAGCTTTTCAGGCTCGGCCAGCCAATCGGGTTTGGGCAAGCTGCCGGCAATCGTGGTTTGAAACATCGTTTACTCCTGATGAAAAATG
>JAIXYA010000306.1 GCA_027490485.1 Comamonadaceae bacterium | reverse complement strand
CGGTTGTGCTGGCGATGCTTGGCGGCATCAGCGCCATGCTCATCACCGCGCCTTTTGCACCTTTGCTGGCACGCTACCGAGGCATTTTCTTTTCTATGCTCACCTTGGCCTTGTCCATGGTCGGCTATGGCTTGCTAGTGAAAACCGAGTCTTTGGGCGGCTCCGACGGTATCAACATGGGCCGTGTCACGCTTTTTGGTCAGGCGCTGGCAGATGAGCAGGTGCGTTTTGGTTTGTATGCCACCACCTTGGTCTTGACCTTGGTAAGCGCTGTGTTGGTGCGAATTTATTTTTTGTCCAGCCGAGGCTTGGTGACCCGTGCGGTGCGAGACAACGAGCTGCGTGTGGAGTATTTGGGCGGATCGGTCAGCCAAACCATGAGCTTGAATTTTGTCTTGGCGGCGTTTTTGGGTGGCATGGGCGGCGCTTTGGCGGTCATGGCCTTGGGTCACATTGACCCCAACTTCAGCTACTGGACAACCTCGGGCGAGTTTGTCTTCGTGGCCATCTTGGCGGGCAGCCAAAGCGTGGTGGCGGTGATGTTGTCGTCCTTGGTGTTGGAGATGGTGCGTTCTTTCTCCAGCGCTTACTTTCCCAATACCTGGCAATTGGCGCTGGGTATTTTCCTGTTGCTGGTGATTCGCTTCATGCCGCTGGGCTTGGGCTCCTTGTGGAGCAAGACTGAAAAACCTTCGGAGAAACAGCCATGAGCGACGAGCTGCTGTTACACGCCCAAGGCTTGAACAAACAATTTGGCGCGGTGGTGGCCGCGCAAGATGTGAACGTGCGGGTCAAGACCGGCGAGCGGGTGAGTTTGATTGGCAGCAACGGTGCGGGCAAGACCACCTTTGTGAACATGATCACCGGCTATGTTCGCGCAGACAGCGGCAGCATATGGCTGGGTGGCACTGACATCAGCCGCATGAACCCTCGACAAATCACCCGCATGGGTGTTGCACGTTCGTTTCAAATACCGCAGCTCTACCCGAGCATGACGGTGCTTGAAAACATGTTGGTGGCATTGGCCTGCCATGAAAACCGTCTGTCCACTTGGTTGCCAGCTGCCACCTCTGCACGGGTGTTGCGGGCTGACGAGGTGTTGTCGCGCTTTAATTTGCTCAAGCACCGCGACCGCCTGGTGTCAGAGTTGCCCGGCGGTCTTCGCAAGCTGATTGACATCGCTTTGGCCATGACCGGTGCGCCACGCTTGTTGCTGTTGGACGAACCCACCAGTGGCGTGGCGGCAGAAGAAAAATTTCCCATGATGGACACCATCATGCAGGCGCTGGAGGGCCAAGCCTTGACCGTGCTTTTTGTGGAGCACGATATGGACATCGTGAACCGCTACTGCGACCGGGTGGTGGCGTTTTACAGCGGCCGCATCATTGCCGACGATGTGCCCTCTGTTGCGTTGGCGCAAACCGATGTGCGCCGTTACGTCACCGGCGAACGACTGCCCGAGGATGCGCACCATGCTTGAGTTGCGCGATGTGCATGTCGATATCGCTTCTGCGCAAGTTTTGCGCGGACTGCGGTTGCAAGTGGCCAAGAGCCAGATGGTGGGTTTGGTGGGCCGCAATGGGGCTGGCAAAACCAGCACCTTGCGCAGCATCATGGGGCATTTGACACCGCGTATCGGGCAGATTCTTTTTGATGGCCAAGACTTGGTGCAAATGCCCGCCCATGTGCGTGCGGGCTTAGGCATAGGCTATATGCCTGAAGACCGTGGTTTGGTGCCCGAACTCACCGTCGAAGAAAACATCGTCTTGCCTTTGTGGGTCAGTCCCACGTTGTCGCTGGAGGCGCGTTTGGCCTGGGTCTACGAGGTCTTGCCGGAACTCAAAGCCATGGCCGACAGACGTGCTTTGCTGTTGTCGGGCGGTCAACAAAAATTGGTGGCTTTGGCACGCGCCTTGGCGGTGGGGACGCGGTTGTTGTTGCTGGACGAGCCCTTCGAGGGTGTGGCGCCTGCCCTGTCCATGCGTTTATCGGAAGTCATTGGGCAGCTGAAATCCACCGACTTGTCGGTCTTGATTGCGCAGTCTGACGTCAACCATGCCAACGATTTGCTGGATGCGCAAGTGGTGATTGAGCGTGGCGCTCTCGCCGCTTGACTTAGCCCCGTCATTGCATCTCGCTGTCATTGCGAGCGTAGCGAAGCAACCTCCGTCATTGCGAGGCCGTAGGCCGAAGCAAACCGACAAAACAAACCCCCGTCTTTAAGCGCGTCAGCGCCAAGGGCTGCTCGCTCCGTGCTTGCAGCAAGTCGCTACGCAGCCCTTGACCCTGCCACGCTATAACAGTGTGTTTATGAGCGGCCGTGACGACATCTCTGGCTTGCGCCGCAGGTCGGCCGCAGCCGACGTTGTGTAAGCATGGAGGCGAGGCCGAGCCTGCGGTGCGAGTCAGAAGGGTTCGTCAGTTTGCTTCGGCCTACGGCCTCGCAATGACAGCTCCTTGCAATGACGGAGATTGCTTCGCTGTGCTCGCAATGACGGCCTCGCAATGACGAGGGTCAGTACAAGAACACCTTGCCGGGATTCATGATGTTGTGCGGGTCCAGCGCATGTTTGATGGTGCGCATCATGTTGACCGCGCCTGCACCGGCCTCGGTCACCAAAAAATCCATTTTGTGCAAACCAATGCCATGCTCGCCGGTGCAAGTGCCTTCCAGCGACAAGGCGCGGGCCACCAATTTGTTGTTCAGCTCCTCGGCGGTGGCGCGTTCCTCTGCGCTGTTGGGGTCGATCAAATAACCAAAGTGGAAGTTACCGTCGCCCACATGGCCGACCAAGAAATACGGGATGCCAGACGCATCCACCTCGGCCACCGAGTCAAGCAAGCAATCGGCCAAACGGGAAATGGGCACACAGGTGTCGGTGCTGATGGCACGGCAACCTGGGCGGCTTTGGATGCCGGCAAAGTAGGTGTTGTGCCGTGCCGTCCACAAGCGGGTGCGCTCCTCGGGGGTGGTGGCCCACTCGAACGCTTGGCCCTCAAACTCAGCGGCGATTTCTTGTACGGTTTCGGCCTGCTCTTTCACACTGGCAGGTGAGCCGTGGAACTCCATCAGCAGCATGGGCTGCTCGGGCAAGGTGAGCTTGGAGTGGGCGTTGACCATGCGCACCGAGTTGGCGTCGATCAGTTCCACCCGCGCAATCGGGATACCCATTTGGATGATCTGTATCGTGGTGCGCACCGCCGCTTCGATCGACGGAAACGAGCAGGTGGCAGCCGACACCGCCTCGGGCAAGGGGTAGAGCTTGACGGTGATCTCGGTGATCACGCCCAGCGTGCCTTCGCTGCCGACCATCAAGCGGGTCAGGTCATAGCCTGCAGAAGACTTGCGAGCGCGGGTGCCGGTGCGAATCACTTCGCCACTGGCGGTGACCACTTGCAGCCCCAAAACGTTTTCGCGCATGGTGCCGTAGCGCACCGCGTTGGTACCGCTGGCACGGGTGGCGCT